>JBILQY010000029.1:0-14294 GCA_044372955.1 Crocinitomicaceae bacterium
TGGCTATTATTTTCCAGCATTTGTTGCCTGATTTATACCACGAAGGCGCGGGTTCAATTGGGATTTACATCCTTTTGGGTTTCTTGGTTCAACTGATTTTAGAGTATTTTTCTGGCGGAATTGAACACGGTCACGTTCACGTTCATCAAGGTCAGCCTTTACCTTGGGCCTTGTTTATTTCACTTTCTGTTCATTCTGTCATTGAAGGAATTCCGTTGGGAAATCAATATATGGGCATTGTTTCAGACCACGGTCATGCACACGGTTCGCTGTTTTGGGGAATCATTTTTCACCAAGTTCCTGTTTCTATCGCATTAATGACCCTGCTGATGAGCACCAAACTTTCCACACTTCAATCGTGGTTGGTTTTAATTGCCTTTGGAATTATGACGCCACTAGGAGTTTTGCTTGGTTTTGCTGTTTCACCCGAACAAATCGGAATTGATGTACATGTGATATTAGCTATTGTTGTCGGTATGTTTTTACATATTTCAACAACCATTATTTTTGAAACCACTGAAAATCATAAATTTAACTTACTGAAATTGGTAAGTATTGTTTTTGGTTGTGGCTTGGCAATGGTGATGTATTGATTCTAAATCAATTTCTCCCTTCAACAAACCATTCCACATATTCCATAATTTTTGTTCCTAAAAAATAAGGCAAATTAAGCAATTCAAACGGCTTTCCGCTTGGAGTTTTCGTTTGAATAATGTTCAATTCACCGCCATAAATTCTAAGTGCAAAACTATGTGGACATTGTTCCATGAATTGGTGTAAGGAACGCAATTTCCCCTCTTTACCAGACTTAATTTCGATTGGAATGACCATGCTTTTAAAATTCACCACCAAATCAACCTCCGCTGAAGATTGATTTTTTTCTCTAACCCAAAAATGGGGCTTGTGAAAACTTGTCTCGTTCAAGGAAATCAGTTCTTGAGTGATTAAATGAGGAATTAGTTTTCCTTTAAAAGCTTCACTAAAATCTTTCAATCCGATTAATTCATGTTGAATTTTTAATGAATAATTTACTAGGCCCGTATCTAAAAATTGCATGCGAGGCTTTTTGTTCAAATCTGTTTTTATAGGAAAATTTACATCCGTTGTTGGGTAAATTAATTGAATAATGCGCGCTTCATCAAGGGTTCTAAATGCTTCTGCAACCTCACGGGATTTGTAGCCAGAATTACCAAAGTTTTGAAAGGTAACACGTTCATCCAGAAAATTTGATGCTGCCGTCATAAGGTGAAAGATGACTTTCTCTTCCGTCTGGTTTTTAGCGTATTTTTTCACATCATTTCGATAAGCACCCCAAATTCCTTCGTAAACTTCAATGAGTTCTGTAAAACTTTTTTCAGTAAGGTAGCGATGCACTACTTCCGGCATTCCACCAATAATTGCATATAAATGAAAATATTCCAATAATGTAGAGTAAGCACTTGGCGAAAGTGGAATTTGATCAATTGCTTTGAGTGCATTCGATTTTTGCATCGCACTTAGAAATTCACTAAAATTTAAAGGATGAAGGAATAGAAATTGAACACGACCAACGGGAAAGCTTTTTACTTGACTCATGGCAAATTCCAATAATGAACCCGCTGAAATAACATGCAAAGCAGGAATTTCTTCATAAAAATAACGAAGTAATGCAATTACCTTAGGGTTTTCTTGAATTTCATCGATGAAAAGAAGCGTGTTTTCATAGTCGTTCTCTAATTCAAGTTTTAAGAACAACGAATCGATAATGGTCTGAACAGTTGAATGTTTTTCAAAGTAAGCATTGTGATCTTCTTTTTCAAGATTCAGGTAAATGTATTGCTTATAACTTTTCCCAAAATCATTTATCAATGTTGTTTTCCCAACTTGACGAGCACCTCTTAGAACTAGCGGTTTCCTTGTTGGACTTGCTTTCCATTTATCTAATCGCTTTAATAGTTGTCGTTTCATGGCTTGTTCTTTCTCTAAATCCAGCTGATTTTGTCACAAAGTAAGGGTAATTTTTTCAATTACTTGTCACAAAGTAAAGGTAATTTTTAGTGTTTCTTGTTACAAAGTAAGGGTAATTTTATTTTTAAGGTAGAAAAATCCGCTTTTAGTGTATCCACATTATTCAGAACAACCAACTCTATCACCCCAAATCCGAGAGAACCAACAAGCGCTAACTTTTAACAACAGCATAAGTTGAAATGACAACTTAGAAAGATTCCTCCTTCCAGTCGGAATGACCATTGGTAGGGGAAACTGGGCGAAAATGCGAAGCATTTTCGCAATCCCCTCTCATGAAAGGGTCATTCCGAACAAAGTGAGGAATCTTTTTAAAGATGAATTACCATCGGCCGCAGCCAATCAAAAGATGTCATTGGTAACAAAGTGAGGAATCTTTAAAAAGAGAACCATCCTCCGTCGCGGACTCAAAACTAAAACAATGTCATTGATTCTAAAAAAGAAATCCATTTTACTCCTTTATCTCTGTGTCTTTGTGGTAAAAAGCGCAGAATTCCCCTTTTTTTCTAATTGAGAAACAACCTAAATCTCTTTGTTTTTTAGTCTAGAATTTAACGTTCTCACGAATTTTTAAGCTATGATTCATCTGCTTTTTTTCTTATTTTTGCACCCCTTAAAAAATAAAAAATGGCCAAAATCAGAAAACAAGACGCGCTAGATTATCATTCCTCGGGAAAACCAGGGAAGATTGAAGTGGTTCCAACAAAACCCTATGCTTCTCAACGCGATTTGTCTTTGGCTTATTCACCGGGGGTTGCTGAGCCTTGCTTGAAAATTGCTGAAAACAAAGACGATGTTTACAAATACACAGCTAAAGCAAATTTAGTAGCTGTAATTTCCAACGGAACAGCCGTTTTAGGTTTAGGCGACATCGGCCCAGAAGCTTCAAAACCTGTAATGGAAGGTAAAGGCTTGTTATTTAAAATCTTTGCCGACATAGATGTTTTTGATATTGAGCTAGATGCAAAAGACCCTGAGTTGTTCATTCAAACGGTTAAGGCAATGGCGCCAACTTTTGGAGGAATCAATTTGGAAGACATCAAAGCACCCGAAGCCTTTGAAATTGAACGCCGTCTGAAAGAAGAATTAGATATTCCAATCATGCACGACGATCAGCACGGAACGGCAATTATTTCTTCAGCAGCACTTTTAAATGCTTTGGAATTAGCAGATAAAAAAATCGAGGAGGTAAAAATCGTTGTTTCAGGCGCTGGACCATCGGCTTTAGCTTGTGCGAAATTGTACCACGCAATTGGTGCCAAATTGGAAAATATATTTATGTATGATTCAAAAGGATTGATTTGTCAGAGCAGAAAAGATTTGGATCCGATGAAACAACTTTTTTCCAATCATAATTGTGAACTTTCTTTTGAAGATGCTTTTAAAGGTGCCGACGTTTTCTTAGGTCTTTCGAGAGCAGGTTTGGTATCTAAAGAAATGATTGCTACGATGGCGGATAACCCAATCGTTTTTGCTTTAGCGAATCCTGAGCCTGAGATTTCTTACAAAGACGCAACTTCGGTTCGCAAGGATATCATTATGGCAACCGGACGTTCCGATCATCCTAACCAAGTAAATAATGTGTTGGGTTTCCCATATATTTTTAGAGGAGCTTTGGATGTTCGTGCTACTTCGATCAACGAAGAAATGAAATTGGCAGCTGTGAAAGCTATTGCTTCATTGGCGAAAGAAACGATACCTGAAGAAGTGATTGCAGCCTACGGCGAAAAAAACATATCTTTTGGTCGTGAGCAAATTATTCCAAAACCGCTTGACCCACGATTGATTTACTATGTTGCGCCAGCAGTGGCAAAAGCAGCAATGGACTCTGGAGTGGCTAAAAATCCGATTTTAGATTGGGAAGAGTATGAAAACCAGCTGAAAAGTAGATTAGGATTAAATAATAAATTAGTTCGTAACATTACCTCAAAAGCGCAACGCAATCCGAAAACGGTTGTATTCGCTGAAGCTGATAATGTGAAAATCCTAAAAGCTGCGCAATTAGCATACGATGAAGGTGTTGCGATTCCAATTTTACTAGGTAAGAAAACAAAAATTATTAAGTTAATTGAAGAATACGCTATTGAATTACCAGATGAGGTGGCGATTATCGACCCTAAATTAGAGGAAGAAGAAAAACGCAGAATTTCGTATGGTAAAGCGTTTTTTGAGAAGCGTAAACGCAAAGGAATAACGGAATTTGAAGCCATTCAATTGATGCGCGAACGCAATTATTTTGGTGCAATGATGGTAGATTTAGGCGATGCTGATGCAATGATTACTGGTTTAACTCGTAGTTATCGTTCGTCAGTTCGTCCGATTATTCAAACTATTGGCTTGGAAAAAGAGGTTAATACCGTTTCTGGATTGTACATTTTGAATACTAAAAGAGGACCGATGTTCTTAGCTGACACCACTATTAATCTTAATCCAACAGCAGAACAAATTGCAGAAATCACCAATAACGTTGCTAAAATTATCCGCAAGCTACAAATCATTCCAAAAATAGCTTTGTTGAGTTACTCGAATTTTGGTTCTTCTCCGGGTCCAGATTCAGAGAAAATGAGTAAAGCTGTAAAGATTTTACACGAAAAATATCCAACACTTATCGTTGATGGAGAAGTGCAAGCAAACTTCGCGTTGGATTCGGAATTGATGAATGAGAAATTTTCGTTCTCACATTTGGCAAATAAACAAGTAAACACTTTGATTTTCCCGAATTTATCTTCAGGAAATATTTCGTATAAATTATTGCAACAAATGACAGATAGCGATGCAATTGGACCAATTCTTGTTGGTTTGAAAAAATCTATTCACGTGCTACAATTAGGTTCGACGGTTCGAGAAATCACAAACATGGTAAAAATTGCTGTCATCGACGCACAAAATAAATAAACACAATGATTGGTTCACTAAATGGTAAATTACTCGAAAAAAATCCAACTGACTTGCTAATAGAATGCGGAGGAGTAGGGTATGAGGTAAAGATTTCTTTGCATACTTTTTCTCAACTTTCTGATAGTGAAGCAATAAAGATTTTCACTAAACTTATCGTTCGTGAGGATGCGCATTTGTTATATGGTTTCCACACCAAGGACGAACGCGAGATGTTTAATTTTTTAATCAGTGTTTCAGGAATTGGTCCAAACACAGCGTTGATAATGTTATCGTCACTTTCACCGGAAGAAATTGCCAATGCTATCCAAACGGAAGATGTCACCACAATTCAAAAAGTGAAAGGAATTGGTGCCAAAACAGCACAGCGTGTGATTATTGATTTGAAAGGAAAAGTGTTAAAATTCAGTGCAGACACCGAAAATATCCTCACTAAAAACAATACAAACAAATTTGATGCGTTAACTGCATTAGTTTCCCTAGGATTCGATAAAAGATCCGCAGAAAAAGTATTGGATAAACTCGATACGGGTGTAGAAACTGTTGAACAACTCATAAAAGGCGCATTAAAGCTGTTGTAAAAGTTGAATGAAAACTAAAAGAATTGACAATTTGAGATATTTAAGTGCTTTAGCATCAGTGTTTTTGTTGCTATTTTATTTCTCAATGGATGCTTATGGACAAACTGGTCCAGAACTTCCTTTTCCGATTATCAATCCCATGAATCCCTATCAAAACCTACCTCAAAGTTTTGACTTAGGCGATCCAACTTCTTTGCAACAAAAAATCACCTACGATCCTGTAACGGGAAATTACATTTTTACGGAAACCTTGGGTAATGGTATTTACTATCGCCCACCATCAATGATGACCTTAGAAGAATATTTAAGGTATGAAGAGAAAAAATCTCAAACGCTTGATTGGCAAGAGATTATTGAAGAAGAAACCGCTGAAAATCGAACTTTTGAGTTACCAATTAAAATTGGAAGTAAGGTTTTTGAAAATTTCTTTGGTTCAGATGAGATAAAAATTATTCCTGGTGGAAACTTAGAATTATCCCTTGGAGCAACTTCCTCTCGTTACGATAATCCAATGTTGCCAATGCGCCAACGAAGAGTGACACGATTTGATTTCAACCAAAACATCAATTTAGATGTTACCGGTCAAATTGGTACGAAACTAAAGTTGAACATGAAGTACAATACAGGTGCGACATTCGACTTTGAAAACATTTCAAAATTAGAACATACTGGAAACGAAGACCAAATTCTGCAAAAAATTGCGCTTGGAAACGTTGCTTTGGATTTACCGACAAGTTTAATTCAAGGATCTCAAACTTTATTCGGGGCAAAAACGACTTTAAAATTTGGACGCGCAACAGTTGATTTAATCGCTGCCTCTTCAAAAGGAAAACGAACAGAGATTAACATTACAGGAAAATCTCAGGTTCAAAAATTTGAATTAAGTGCCGATAATTACGAAGCGAATCGCCACTACTTTTTAAATATGTATCACCAACAGCAATATGATACAGCGATGTCCACTTTGCCAGTGGTTAACTCAACGATTTTTATCACACGTATTGAGGTTTGGGTTACCAATAGAACTTCTGTTACCGAGAATACAAGAAACATTTTGGCATTTGCCGATTTAGGGGAAGCAAAACCAGAAAACTGGGAAGGAAATCCCGGAAATCCATCCGCTAATGATATTCCTGACAATGAGGCAAATGGTCTTTATGAATGGGCAGCAAATCAACCGTTGGTTAGGGGGTTTTCTAATTCTGTGACTGCTTTATCCGCTCAAGTGAATGCACCTGGACCATTCAATCAAGCAGTAGAATACGAAAAAGTTGAAAATGCAAGAAAATTAGCAGAAAGTGAATTCTCTTACAACGCTTTGTTGGGTTATATTTCACTTAATACTTCTTTAAATAACGATGAGGTTTTATCCGTAGCTTACGAATATACTTACAGAGGTCAAACGTATCAGGTGGGTGAATTTTCAACAGATGGATCAAGCGGACAACAAGCTTTAATCCAAAAATTACTTAAACCAACCATCACAAGTCCTAAAAATAAAGTGTGGGATTTGATGATGAAAAACGTTTATTCAATTGGCGCTTTCCAAGTTGACCAAACAGGTTTCAAAATTGACATTTTATACAACAATCCTGAAACTTCTGTTCCTGCTCCTTTTATACCTTTAGATGGAGTGGATGGAAAACAGATTGTTACTTTGTTGGACATGGATAAAATCAATCAAAACAATCAGCCTTTCGCAGATGGAGTTTTTGACTTTGCGCCTTTCAATCAAATAGCTAATAAAATAGATAACGGAGGAACAATCAATAAGAAAAATGGTCGAATTTATTTCTCAACTGTTGAACCTTTCGGAAAAACATTAGCAGGTAAATTACAAGATGTTGGAATTTCACCTGTAATAATTAATAAAGTTGCCTTTACTGAGCTTTACGACTCAACTAAAACAGCGGCACAACAAATTCCAAGTAAAAATCGCTTTGTTTTCAAAGGTGAATATCAATCTTCTGTGAGTTCAAACATTCCTTTAAATGTAATGAACGTTCCGCAAGGTGCTGTAAGTGTTACCGCTGGTGGAATCAAATTAATCGAAGGTCAAGATTATTCCATCGATTACGCTTCAAGTTCGGTGCGAATCTTAAATACTGGAATTCTAGAATCAAATACGCCAATTAAGATTTCGATTGAAAGTAATTCCGTTTTCGGATTCCAAGCACGTTCAATGATTGGTGGACACTATGCTTACCGTTTCAATGAGAACATAAAATTAGGTGCAACTTGGGTGCGAATGATGGAACGACCTGTGACACAAAAAGTAGATTTTGGTAGCGAACCATTCAAAAACAACGTTATCGGCGCTGACTTTTCTATTCGAACAGATGTTCCTTTTTTAACAAAATTAGTCGACTTGCTTCCAGTTATTTCTACTAACCAGATGTCAACGTTTTCGTTTCAAGGAGAGGTTGCACATTTAATTCCAGGTCAACCGCGAGCAATCAACAAGGAAGGAACTTCTTACATTGATGATTTTGAAGCAAGTCAAAGTGCAATTGATTTAAAAAGTGTAACCGCTTGGAGGTTGGCTTCTATTCCACAAGGTCAGCCTACTATGTTTCCAGAGGCAACTAAAAAAGATTTAAGCGCTGGGTTCAAACGTTCCAAATTATCTTGGTACACCATCGACCCTTTATTCTACCAAAGCAATCAGTTGACACCTGCACACATCAAGCAGAACCCACAGATGTTGTATGACAGTAGAATGCGTTTGGTGAATCAAATCGATATTTTCCCTAATTTACAGCAACAATACGGTTCGATTTCAAATATTGCAGTGTTAGACCTTGCTTATTATCCAAAAGAGCGAGGACACTATAATTACGATACGACAAATACAGTGGATACAGACGGAAATTTCATCAATCCTGAGAATCGTTGGGGTGGAATTATGCGCGGTTTGACAACAAATGATTTTGAGTTGGCAAACATCGAATTTATTCAGTTTTGGGTTTTAGACCCTTTCAATGAAGACGCAGAAGGAGTGAATCCAAACTCACCACATACAGGTGGAGATTTATATTTTAACTTGGGAAATATTTCTGAAGACATCCTTCCTGACTCGCGCAAGAGTTTTGAAAATGGTTTACCACCAGATCCTCAATCTACTTTAAATGATAACATTGACACCACATTTTGGTCGCGAATTTCAACACAACAAATCGTTGTAAACGCCTTTGATAACGATGAGCAAGCCCGCGTAAATCAAGATATCGGTTTAGACGGATGGAAAAGTGAAGACGAGCGAATTGCTTACCAAAATTTTGTGAATTGGGTACAAGGAAATTCCGTTTTAAGCCAAGCAACAAAAGACAGAATGATTGCCGACCCATCGAATGATGATTACACCTATTACTTAGACGATCGCTACGATGCAGCAACTTTAGACATTTTGCAGCGCTACAAACGTTTCAACGGAATGGAAGGAAACTCGCCAACCACGACGATGTCAAACACAATTAATGCTGACGGTTACCCAACGCAAGCAACGAATGCACCAGATATTGAAGACATCAATGCTGATAACAACTTATCCGAAAGTGAAAGCTATTTCCAGTACCGTGTGAGTATGCGTCCAAATGACATACAAACTGTTGGTCAGAATTATATTACAAATACGCAAGTTTATCAAAACGGAACGAAAACAGAGACTTGGTATCAGTTCAAAATTCCAATACAAGATTTTGAAAAACGAGTGAATGGTATTCAAGATTTTAGATCGATTCGTTTTATGCGTATGTTCTTGAAAAATTTCGATGAAGAGGTCGTTTTGCGTTTTGCTAGATTAGAATTGATTCGTGGTGAATGGAGACGTTATTACGACGATTTAACACAACCAGGATTGAGCGTTCAAACAGATCCAAATCTTACTTCATTTAATATCGCAGCAGTAAATATTGAAGAAAATGCACAACGTTTACCTGTAAATTATGTAGTTCCTCCAGGAATTGTTCGCGAGGTGGACCCTTCACAAGTTTACCAACGCCAGATGAACGAACAATCACTTTCTTTAGAAGTTTGTAACTTACAAGATGGCGACGCAAGAGCAGCGTATAGAAACGTACAATTCGATGTTCGTACCTACAAAAAAATGAAAATGTTTGTACATGCGGAATCAGTAAACCAAAACCAATTGAAAGATAAAGACCTTACTTTATTCGTGCGTTTAGGAACAGATTACGTTGAAAATTATTACGAATACGAAATGCCTTTGGATGTTACTGAATGGGGAACATCGGTACCAGAATCAATTTGGCCAGAAAGTAATAATGTAGAAATTATTTTTGATGATTTACTCGATATTAAAAAGGAACGAAACAAGAAAATTGAAGATGGAATAGCAGGCGTTTCTTACGTTGTAGAATACTCTAAAACGGATCCACAAAACAATCAGCGCAAACTAAAAGTCAAAGGTAGTCCGAACTTACAGGGAATGCGTACAATCATGGTAGGGGTAAGAAATCCTTTGAAAAACGACCCTGATAATATTTGGCAACCAGACGATGGAGATGCAGAATGTGCGATAGTTTGGATCAATGAAATGCGTTTGACGGATTTCGTAAGTGAAGGAGGATCGGCAGCTATTGGGCAAATGCAATTACAGTTGGCTGATTTTGCAACTGTTTCCGCATCGGGGAATTATTCTGGAATCAACTGGGGAAGTGTTGAAAGTCGTGTGCAAGACCGTCAACGTAATGAGCGAATTGGTGTAGATATGAATTCTACAGTTCAATTGGGTCAATTCTTCGGAAAACAAGCACGTGTTTCTTTACCATTCTTCTATGGCTATTCATTGGGGATTATCAACCCAGAATACGATCCATTCAATCCAGATGTTAAGTTGGCGGATTATGATTTAGCTACGCGAAAAGAACGTGCGAAACTAGGACAAGATTTTACTTCAAGAAAATCGTTCAACTTCACAAACGTTAGAAAAGAAGCAAAAGCGGGAGCAAAACCACATTTCTATCGTATTTCAAACTGGTCGGCAACTTATGCTTATGCTGAAAACTTAAGACGCGATTTCAACATCACCGAAGATTTGACTAAAACTTGGACAGGGGCTTTGAACTATAATTATACCTTCCCTGGAAAAGCAATTGAACCTTTCAAAAAAATCAAAGCCATCGAAAAATCAAAATGGTTACAATTGGTGCGTGAATTCAACCTTTTCTTGATGCCTAAAAACATCTCTTTTACCAATGATTATTCACGTATTTACAACCAACGTCAAGTAAGAAACATAATCGTTCCAGACTATCAATTTGATGCGATTTTCTTAAAACGTTTTGATTGGAATCGTAACTATCAAATCGGTTATGACTTAACGAAAAACATTAAAACAACTTTTTCGGCAACAAACAGATCCATCTTTGAAGAAGGAAATCACGGTGTTGACCGTATCAATGATCCAGAAGGTTACCGCGAATTTTTGGATACGATTAATTCCCAAATCCAATCCTTCGGAAAAACAATGGAATATAACCAAACATACAGTTTGAGTTACAACGTTCCGTTTGATAAATTCCCTCTAACCAATTGGATTTCAGGAAACGCAAGGTATTCAGGGACGTATAACTGGCAACGTGCACCGCTTGGTCAATCTGCTTTTGGTAATACCATTCAAAATAGCCGTACAATCAACATGACTGGTCAAGCAAACTTTGTTACTCTCTACAATAAAATACCTTTCTTTAAAAAAGTATTGGGTGACGGAAAAGGAAGAGGAGCAGTGACACCAAAAATAAATTCGGATGGGAAACCAACCACGCCAACTAAACCAAATGCTCCACCAGCAAAACCTAAAGAAGAATATAAGCCTTGGAAGCCGGTTGAAGAAATGACACCGAAAGAGTTGAAAAAATACGAACGCTTGAAAAAACGTTTTGAAAGACGTCAAGAGCGTGAAGAGAAACGCAAACAAAAAGAAAAAGAGCCAGTTCCTCCAGTTGCAGGTATGGGGGTGCGTTTATTGACAAGTGTTAGAAACGCTTCTGTTACTTACGCCTTGAATGACGGAACAATGTTGCCAGGTTTCGCAGAAGAAACAAGTGTACTTGGAATGAACGAAAACACCTTTGGTCTGAGTGCTTTTGCTTTCGGAAAACAAGGTTACAATGTATTTGGAAGAGAAAACGGCTACAATGTATCTACCCAATCTAGAGACAATAATTGGTTGGTTCAAAATGAAAACTTGAACCGTCAGTTTACAACGACACATTCTGCTAACTTATCAGGAAAAGCAACATTAGAACCGTTCAAAGACTTAAACATCAACTTGAGTATGACCCGAAATTATGGGCGAAATTCAGGTGAATTCTATCGTTGGAATACCATTAGTGAAGCATTTGAGAGTCAAAGTAAATTCGAAACAGCGCGTTTGACATATTCCACGATTACTTGGAATTCTGCTTTTGTTAAACAAGGAAGAGATTATCAATCGCAAGTTTTCTCTAATATGTTGACAAATAGACAAACAGTATCGCAATTGATTGGAGCGCAAAATCAAAATTCATCTTCTTTACCTAGTGGATATTACACAGGATATTCAGGTTCGCAGCAAGATGTTATTGTAGGTGCATTCTTAACCGCTTACACGAATTCGAAAGTGAATGATAGAAACATCAACCCGATTAAAAATATTCCGCTTCCTAACTGGAATATTAACTACAGTGGATTGACACAGTTTGCTTTTACTAAAAACTTTTTGAAATCATTCAAATTAAACCACGCTTACACTTCTTCCGTTTCGGTGGATGGAATGCAAACAAACTTAAATTCAACGGTGGACGCACAAGGTTTTGCAAATTCAATCGACATAAACAACAATTACATTTCGCCGTTACAAGTTCAAAATGTGCGTATTTCTGAGAAATTTTCTCCGCTAATCGGTGTTTTGGCGACTTGGAAAATCTTTGGAAAAACATTGACAACTAATTTTGAATATAAGAAAAGTCGCGATGCAACATTGTCGTTGAACAACAATCAAGTTACGGAAAACTTAACAGATGAAATCACGTTTGGTACTGTATTAGTTATTCCTAAATTGAAATTACCAATTGATGGAATTAAGCAAAATGACTTAATTGTCAACTTAAACTTTAGCTACAGAAATAACTTAACGGTAATTCGTAAAGTAGTTGAAAACACCAATCAAGCTACAGCAGGACAAGAAGCAATTTCAATTAAATTGGATGCCAACTATAAATTGACCGATCACTTGACCGCGATTTTCTATTACGACCAATCGTTGAATATTCCGGTAGTACAAACAAGTTACGTGACAGGTTCAATGAAAACTGGAATCACTATTCGTTTCGATTTGAATGCGTTAAAACAATAAGCAATGTTTGAAATTCGTGCAGCAAAGCCAGGAGACGAACAAGCTATATTTGAGTTAATTTGTGAGCTAGCATTGTATGAGAAAGCACCTGAACAAGTCACAAATACTGCTGAACAATTAGCAATCGATTTATTTGAAGTTAAAATTTGTGATGCAATCGTTGCAACGATTGACGGTGAAATAATTGGTTTTGCCTTATATTATGTTTCCTATTCTACTTGGAAAGGTCGCTGTTTATATTTAGAAGATTTTTATGTCAAAGAATCAAAGCGAAAATTAGGAATTGGTCAATTACTTTTTGAAGAAGTTGTTGCTATCGCAAAGGCTCGAAAAGTTAAAAGGATGGATTGGCAAGTTTTAGAATGGAACGAACCTGCCTTAAATTTCTACAAAAAAAATGAATCAATTTTAGATGGTGAATGGGTGAATGGTCGTTTATTTTTTTTTTGATTAAAAAAATCTCAATTAAACAAAATTCATACGTTGAGTTTACATTTGTTGAAGTTCCTATTTAATTCCAAATCTCGATATTCTCCTGACTTGTTTTGTGCTTTTCGTTTAAAGGAGTATCTTTAGGCATCCAAATTATTATTCCATGAAAATAGTTTTAATTTCTTTTTTGATATTGTTTAATACATTTTTTTCAATTGCTCAATTAAATTCTTGGCAATCATTTACTGACTCTATCCCTACCCTTTCGTCTCCGAGAGCATGTGATTTGAATAATGACGGCGTAAAGGACATTATTATTGGTGGAGGAACAGACGGTGTAGCAAGCAATAATGGAATAATGGCTTTTAATGGTATTGATGGAACATTGCTTTGGAAACGCCCTAGTAGGAATGAAGTTTTTGGAAGCCCAATTTTTCAAGACATTACAAATGATGGAATTAAAGATGTATTTATAACTGGAAGACAGGCTCAACTATTAGCTATCAATGGATCAAATGGACAATTAATTTGGGATTATTTTCCTTATTCTGTCAACCCGGCAGATAGTGGGCTATATAATTTTTATAATCCTCAATTTATTCCAGATGTTAACAATGATGGAAAACCTGATTTATTAGTAACCAATGGCGGAAATCATGCAGCACCCGACTGGGAAACAAATAGACCACCAGGATATTTAATGATTATTAATTCAATGAATGGTCAACTTATAGCACAAGCAGTTGTGCCGGATAGTGCAGAAACGTATTGTTCTCCATTAGTCGTTGATATTCAAGGAAATGGAAATCTATGGATTCTATACGGTACAGGTGGAGAAACTCTTGGAGGTTCATTTTGGGCTTGTCCATTAAACGATTTGTTACAATCTAATTCACTAATGAATTCTATTCAGTTAGATTCAAATCCTAACAAAGGATTTATTGCTCCTGCAGCTGTTTCAAAAAACATGAACAATTCACATGATATCTTAATACAAAGCTTTGGAGGGAAAGTAAAAAAAATAA
>JBILQY010000136.1:0-6736 GCA_044372955.1 Crocinitomicaceae bacterium
AATTTCTCTTTGATTTACAGTTAAAACAAATTGAACTCTCTTAAAGTTACAGTAACTTTAATTTAATTTCATAAAATTAATGCTTTTTGAATACTAGCACCAATCAAATGAAAATTCGTCGGGTTTTGTTGAAAATTTGTTTTGAAAAAAAATCAATGATTCTATCAAAATCAGCTGGAAAAAACAGATTAATCACTCAATCTGCTAGAGATATTAAATAAGTTTGAATTTATGATCTTGAAGAACTAATCCTTTTTTTTCTTTTTCTTTTTAATCTGATAAGTGTAATTCAAACTTAAAATGTGGCGGTTTAAAGGCGAAGCTAATTGAATACGTTGATCAAAAATATAACCGAACTCAAACTTATGAGGTCCTTTCACATCTAATGCCAAAGAGGCAGAATAACGAATTTTAGAGAAGCGATTTCCCAAAGCATGATTACTCGGGTCGTAGAAAAATTCGGCACTAACTTGAGGTGTTAATGGAAAATTATTGAAGTCATAAGTAATACTTGGCTTTATTCTGTAAGATTCGTCAAACTCGGGCTCATAAGTTCCTGTTAATAAAGGCACAAACGAATATTGATAGCGTAATCTCAACCCTAATTCCAAACGTTTTTGCGTTTTTGAGAATTGTAAATTGAAATTTAAACGGTGATTTGAAGCGTAGTTCGTATTGTCTTGTCGGTCAGAAATAAAGCGATAATCAATGGAAGGCTTAAGCCATTTTTTGAATTTGTATTTTATAGATGCTTGCCCAAAGGAAGTTTGCAAATTATAGTTACCAAAGCGATTATTCCAATCAACAACGTACTCAAATTTATCATTCAATTTTCCTGTAATTCCTGTTTCTGCCCAAACTTGAAAATAATTTTGTTGGGTAAAACCGTAATTAAGGAAAAAGCAATAAACCAATACAGCAACGAAACGTTTCATTACAATTGTTTTTTGATGACAATTGAATCTAAATCAACAACTTGATTTCGCTCTGTGATTTCAAATGGAACCAAAATTTCTTTTTTGCCGCTTGGACATGAGCTACAGTCTTCATAAACAAATAAGGTATATTTTCCTTTTTGGAGATAGTTGAAGACAAAACTTCCGTCGTAGCTTGTTTTGATATCATCATCATAAAATGTATCTTCATTTCCATATATTAAATATACATCTTGGTCTGCTGCTTCATACTTTCCTCCAGAAATTGGATTTCCTATACTATTGTATAATTGTTCCATTACAACACCTTTTACAGTTGCTGAACCACCCTCGCCCTCCACTTTTGAACAAGAAAAAAGTAAGGCTGATGCTATAACTAAACTAAATAAATACTTCATTTTTCTATTTTTTTAAAACCTTATAATTGAGTCAAAAATACAACATATCGTTAATATGAATTAACTTTAACACGTTATTCAATAATATTACGTTAATATAACTAATCAAATCAAACGTTATATGAGATTCTTTTTATTTCTAATACTTGCACTTTTTGGTTCATTTTCCCTTAAAAGCCAAATTTTTATCAATGAATATTCTTGCTCCAATATTTCAACAATTCCCGATGGTTATGGAGAATACGAAGATTGGATTGAACTTTATAATCCTGCTGCAACTCCGATTGATATCACCGGTTGGTATCTTTCTGACAAACCTAACAACCTCACAAAATGGCAAATTCCACCAAGTTCTATGACTGCTTTTGGATTCAAAATGGTTTTTTGTTCGAAAAGAAATACAGTTAATAACAATCAATTACACACCAATTTTAACATTTCACAGACTGAAAATGATTGGATAATTCTAAGTAATCCTTCAGGAATTGTGGTTGATTCATTCAAAATCAAACATCTAACAAAAGCAAACCATTCAATTGGTCGTTCCACAAACGGTGCAAGTGATTTTAGACTTTTCTCCTCGCCTACTCCAAATGCCCAAAATACCGGAGCGATCAACTTTTACACACCAAAACCTACATTCAGTGTTCAAGCAGGATTTTATCCAAGTGCTCAGACTGTTTCTATCAGCTGCATTGACCCAAATGCAACCATTCGTTATACACTTGATGGAAGCGACCCAACAACAAGTTCTACCCAATATACTGGTCCAATAGCAATTACAACAACAAAAGTACTTCGAGCCGTTGCTTTTAGTGCTAATTTACCTTCATTCATCGAAACAAATACTTATTTTATTAATATAAGTCACAGTATTCCAGTTGTTTCTGTTTGTAGCGATGGCGTTTTTGATTTAGTTGCAAATGGAAATCAATTTGAACCAGTTGGTGCATTTGAACTTTTTGAAGACGATGGTTCTTTCATAGATGAGGGGCAAGGTGATTTTAATAAGCATGGAAATGATTCCTGGTCTTATGCTCAAAGAGGTTTTGACTTTATCATGCGCGATCAATATGGATATAACAAAGATTTAAACCATCAAATTTTTCCTGAAAAATCAAGAGATAATTTTCAACGTGTGATTTTAAAACCAGCTGCAAGTGATAATTATTCCTTTGAACAAGGAGCACATATTCGCGATGCTTTTATTCATACTTTATCCGATAGGGCACAAATGAAATTGGATGAACGCACCAACCGACCTTGTGTTTTGTATTTAAATGGACAATATTGGGGAGTGTATGAAATTAGAGAAAAAGCTGATGACCACGACTATACAGATTATTACTACGACCAAGACAAGTTCAATATTCAGTATTTAAAAACATGGGGCAATACTTGGGCAGATTATGGTGGAAATCAAGCTATCACAGATTGGAATAGTTTAAAAACTTACATTGCAAATAACAACATGGGAAATCCAACCAATTTTGCATACGTAGATGGCGAATTGAATTGGGAATCGCTTTGTGATTATTTCATGTTTAATTCTTTTGTGGTTAATCAAGATTGGTTAAACTGGAATACGGCTTGGTGGAGAGGTCGAGATCCATTAGGGGATAAGAAAAAATGGCGTTATGTTTTATGGGACATGGATGCTACTTTTGGGCATTACATCAATTATACAGGGATTCCTAATACTGGACCAACAGCAGATCCATGTGATGCTGAAAATCTTCCTGATCCAGGTGGTCAAGGTCATACCGAAGTTATTTCTAAATTAATAAATGAAAATCCAACCGTAAAACAATACTATGTGGCGCGATACATAGATCTTGCAAATACCTATTTTTCATGCAACTATATGACAACGCTTCTCGACAGTATGGTCAATGAAATTGCCCCTGAAATGACGCGTCAATGCAATAGATGGGGAGGAACTTATGCGGGTTGGCAAAATAATGTTCAAACATTAAGGAACTTTATAAATGCAAGATGTGTTGCGCTTGAAAATGGACTTGAGGACTGTTATCAAGTTATTGGTCCCTACCCTACTTCGTTTGATGTTTCACCGGCATTATCTGGAAAAATTAAAGTTAATTCGATTTATCCTCCAACTTATCCTTGGTCAACAACCTATTATGGAGGAATTCAAACTAATATTGTAGCGCAAGCAAGCCCCGGTTTTATGTTCGACCATTGGGAATATACGACAGGACCGTTAACAGGCCCAATAACTCAAGCAAGTAATAGTTTAAATATTGCAGGAGCCGAAAACATCGTAGCTTTTTTTGTTCCTATTGATCCAAATGCAGATACTGATGGGGACTTTCTTACAGATGCAAGCGAAGTTGCAAATGGTTCAGACCCTTTAGATCCCTGCGACCCAAATCCTTCAACGCCAATTTGTGACCAAGATAACGACGGTTTAACAAATGAAGAGGAAACAGCAACTGGTACAAACCCAACGAATCCAGATTCAGACGGAGATGGAATCAATGATGGAACAGAAATAACCAATAATTCTGACCCATTAAATCCTTGTGATCCAGCAATCAATAATGTGGCATGTGACACCGACAGTGACGGATTAACGAATGAACAAGAGGCTGCACTTGGAACCAACCCAACAAATCCTGACACCGACGGCGACGGAATTAATGATGGAATTGAAGACACTTCAGGTTCAGATCCATTAAACCCTTGCGACCCAAATCCCAATGCTGCAGCTTGTTCTTTAGACAGTGATAGCGATGGATTAACAAATAATGAAGAAAGTTCATTAGGTACCGACCCAAATAATCCAGACACAGATGGAGATGGTATCAACGATGGATTAGAAGTTGATAATGGAACAAATCCTTTAGATCCATGTGATCCAAATAGTGATTCACTCGATTGTCAGGAAGGAATTCATATTCCAAATGCATTCTCTCCGAATCAAACCGGTAGTGGTGACAATGAAGTATTCCAAATAATTGTAGGAAAAGATATCAAATCAATTAATTTCAGAATCTTCGACCGTTGGGGAAATTTAATGTTTGAATCGAAAGACAAAAACTTTAAATGGGACGGAACCTTTAAAGGTAAAGTTTGTAATTCAGGGATTTACGCTTATGCTGTTGAAGTTATTTATTTGAACAACAAGCAAGAAACTATTAGTGGTAACATAACATTAATTCGCTAATGAAAAAGATTTTTGTCGCCCTTACACTAAGTCTTTGTGGAGTTAGTTACTCACAAGACCATCATTTTTCACAAATTGACAAAATGATGCCTTTAATAAATCCAGCAACTACCTCAAATTTTGATGGATTTGAAAAATTTAGTGCCTTACACCGAAGTCAATGGCTAGGTTCAGGAACCAAATTCCATACAACTAGTGCTTTAGCTGAATTAACATTAGGAAAAAAAAGAGGGCGCGAAAAAGCTTATTTAGGAGTTGGGGTATTTTTCACGAATGATGTTGGTGGAGATTCAAAAATGACAAGTAATGGTGGCGGATTTTCTGCAAGCGGAAATGTTCCTTTAGCCGATGGACAATGGTTATCTGCAGGTTTTCAAACAGCATTCAATAGTCGAAATGCAGATTTTTCACGGTTGTATTATTATAACCAATTCAATGGCTCTGGTTTTGATAATACCTTGCCCTCAGGAGAACTGAATGAATTTACTTCTTTTGGATATGTTGATGCGTCGGCTGGAATAGCTTATCGTATTAATAAGAAACGAAACCGCAAATTCAAATCTAAGAACAATGGATTCCAACTTGGAGTTTCAATTAGTCACCTCAATCAACCCGATTTAAAGTATAACGTATTGATTGAAGATAAACTGTATAGAAAATTATGTATTCATACGAATTTTACAATCGGAATCAACTCAGTTTCAGGTTTACAATTTACTGCTGCACAGTTTTTCCAAGGTCCTCATACTGAAACGAACTTTGGGGTTTTTTATGAGCTTAGATTAAAAGATGTTTCTACTTTGATGAGTGTTTCACGCGAACGAAATCTTTACATTGGTTCTTATTTTCGCATTCCAAATTCATTTGCACCCTATGTCGGAATTGACTTTGGAGACTTTTCTTTTGGTGTTTCTTACGAAAAAACAGCTGGTCTAGCGGGAACTGCATTTAAGCACTCTGTAGAAGTAAATTTAAGTTACCTGATTACCAATAAATCTCTTTTCAAAGGAAGGTAAAACGAGAAGTTTGACTTATAAAATTTCACTTTAAATAGGGTCTGCTGAAAAACACAAAATCTTTATTTTATCTTGTGTTTAGATTGTAAATATACTTTTAGATGCAAGGATTTTGAGTTGTTTTTAGAAATTTCCTTGCATCTAAGATGATATTATTTTGTTAGCCAGAAATAAACCATCTTCTTCGTTGCAGTCAAATTGAAGTATTACTATACATCTTCATTGACTGCGTCTAGAATCTGGCTCATTTCTGACTTTTTCAGCAGACCCTAAATACTGATCATCAATAGCAAATTTGTAGAGAATAAAAACGATTTTCTCCATTCCTATTTAAAACAAAAAAAGCCGTAAACGAATCTACAGCTTTTACTAATTATAACTTGAATAGTTTATTCTCCAAATTTATCTATCACTTGTTGCGTAACTCCTGTGTTGGAGAAACCGCCATCGTGGAAAAGATTTTGCATCGTTACGTAGCGCGTCAAATCTGAGAACATAGTTACACAATAGTCGGCACAAGCCAAAGCAGATGCATTTCCAAGTGGTGACATTTGTTCTGAGAAATTAATAAATTCCTTAAATCCTTTGATTCCTTGACCAGCTGTTGTAACGGTTGGCGATTGTGAAATGGTGTTTACACGCACTTTGTTTTTAATTCCATAATGGTAACCAAAAGAACGAGTGATTGATTCCAACAACGATTTAGCATCCGCCATGTCATTGTAATCAGGGAAAATTCGTTGTGCTGCGATGTAAGTCAATGCAACCACAGAACCCCATTCACTTACCGCATCGTGTTTGTATAAAGTTGCCAATGTTTTGTGCAAAGAAATTGCTGAAACATCCATTGTTTGGTTGTAATACTGGTAGTTATTCTCAGTATAATGTTTGCCTTTTCGAACGTTGGGTGACATTCCAATCGAGTGAAGAACGAAGTCGATTTTTCCGCCTAAAATTTCCATTGATTGCGTGATCAAATTTTCTAAATCTTCCACAGAGGTTGCATCAGCAGGAATAATTTTGCTTCCCGTTTTTTCAGCTAAAACATTGATTTCTCCCATTCTCATTGCGATTGGAGCATTTGTCAATACAAATTGAGCGCCTTCTTCGTGTGCTCTTTCTGCTACTTTCCAAGCGATTGATTGGTCGTTTAAAGCACCAAAAATAATTCCTCTTTTTCCTTTAAGTAAATCTTTTGCC
>JBILQY010000139.1:0-6619 GCA_044372955.1 Crocinitomicaceae bacterium
CTGTTCACTTTCTGTTAAACAATAAGGCGGATTGATGAACAATACATTTCCCAAAGGGCGCAAGAGTAAACCGTTATCCAAGAAAAAAGTGTAAGCAGTATCTCTTATTTTCGAAAAGTATCCTGCGGGACCATCTGTTTTTAAATCCAATGCTAAAATAGTTCCATAAACACGTACAGAAGAAATAGCGCTGTGGTTTTCAATCTTTTTTAAGAAGAGCTGATTTCGTATTTCAATTGCTTTAATTTTTGACCAAGTTTCTTCTTTTTCAAAAAGGTCTAAACTTGCACAAGCTGCTGCACAAGCCAATGGGTTTCCTGTGAATGAATGTCCGTGTAAAAAGGCTTTGGCGCGTTCATCACTCAAAAACGCATCAAAAATATCATTAGTTGTAACTGTTAAACCTAAAGGTAAAACCCCTCCTGTCAATCCCTTGGAAAGGCAAATAATATCGGGGCGTACTTGCGTATGTTCAAAAGCAAATAAGGTTCCAGTTCGACCCCAAGCTGTCATAATTTCATCGAAAATTACAAGTACATGATTTGTTTTGGCGAGTTTTACTAATTCTTCTAGAAACGAAACAGAATAAAAACGCATACCCGCCGAACCTTGAATCAATGGCTCTACAATTAAGGTAATGAATTCGCCAGTTTCAAAGAGCTTTTTGGCTTGCTCTAACAATTGCTTTTCTTTCGCTTCGGTAGGAAATTCTAAGAAATCCACATTGAAGAAAAATGGTTCAAAAGGTGCGTTGAAATAATCGCGTTCACCTACCGACATTGCGCCAAATGTGTCTCCGTGATAAGCACCTTCTAAAGCTAAAACCCTTGTTTTTTTGATTCCTTGGTTGTGCCAAAATTGCATGCACATTTTGATGGCTACTTCAACAGCTGTAGAACCGTTGTCTGAAAAAAATACTTTTTGCAAATCACAGTTCAGTTTTTCAACGATGCGTTTCGACAATTCTATACCTTTTTCGTGTGTTGCTCCTGCGAAAATTATGTGGTCAACAGAAGTAAACTGCGTTTGTATCGCTTTGGCAATATGTTCGTTTCCATGACCATGTACATTTACCCACCACGACGAATTACAGTCTAAATACTGTTTTCCATCGGCGCTAAAAAGTGTTGCGTCTTTGGCTTTGGAAATCAATAGGGGAGTAGGTTCTGTTTGAATTTGGGTAAATGGATGCCACACGTATTTTGCATCGTCTTCTAATTTGCTCATAAGCCAAATTTAGCTAAAGTTTCAGGTGTTCGAAGTTGCGCTGCAAAATTGGCAATTGTTTCTTTGGTCAGTGTTTCAAAAATCGGAACATGCAATAAAGTAGGGATTTTAGTTTTAGTGAAAATTATTTCTTCTGTCATCGGTAATTCATCGCCTACATAAATGATTCCTAAAATGGGAATAGAACGATTTTGAAGTGTTTCAATACTCATTAAAGTATGGTTAATGCTTCCTAAATAATGCCTTGAAACTAAAATAGTTGGTAATTTCCATTCGGCTGCTAAATCACAATATAGCAAACCTTTTTCGTTGACAGGAACCATCAAACCTCCAGCACCTTCAATGATTAAACTTCCATTATTTTTTGGAATATTAAAATCACTTTCATTAATTTCAATACCATCTAATTTTGCTGAAACGTGTGGAGAAAGTGGTTGTGTCAAGCGAAATTGTTCTGGATAAAAGTTGAAGTTTTCAAAACTTACTAAACGATTAACCTTCATGCTATCTGTGTTTTCCAATTCGCCTGATTGTACTGGTTTCCAGTAATTTGCATAAAGTAACTCACATAAAACAGCACTAACGATTGTTTTTCCAACGTCGGTACCAATTCCACTTACGAAAAATGAATGATTCATGATGCTTCGATTTTTTTGTTGCAAAACTAAGGCTTAAAGCGCTTAAAGTTTAATTCCATTACAAAATTGTTAGTTGTTATAATTTATCAATCACTATAAAAACATTAGCTGTAGGAATAGATGTTGTGAATGCTGAGGAATCTTTTTTTAGTGCATTTTAGTTTTTGTATTCTTGAAAAATCAGTCTAAACTTACCATCCGTAACATTTTTTATTGTATTCCCCTTTTCAATTTTTGAACTAAATTCACCAGACACAAAATACTCATTTACATTTTGTCCGAACGTGTTATTGAGCTCGTAAAGCCTTATTAACATTTTGCATCAAGCAGATACTATCAAATGATTTTGTTAAATTCACACTATAAATTTCTTGTTTATGATCAAATTAGTCTTTCCATTGTCGATTGTTTTTCTATTTGTCTTTCAATCTTGTAGTCAGACTGAATTGAAAGATGGTGATATTTTATTTCAATCATCAACGTCCTCACAAAGTAAAGCTATTGAAATTGCTACCAACTCTCCTTATTCACATTGCGGAATTTTATTCTATGAAAATGGAGAACCTTATGTTTATGAAGCTGTTCAACCTGTTGGCAAACGAAGATTAGAAGATTGGATTGCTTCGGGTGTTGGCGGTAAGTACGAAGTGAAAAGATTGAAAGATGCATCCAAGTTAACGCCAGAAAATATAAAATCAATGAAGCAATTTGCTGCAAGTCAATTTGGAAAAAACTATGATGGCGTTTTTAATTGGAGTGACAAAGAAATGTATTGTTCGGAGTTGGTTTGGAAAGTTTACAATGAAAAATTAGGAATTAAGCTTGCGAAACCTTTGCCTTTGAGAGATTTTAATATTGATGCAATTGAAGTTAGACGAATTATGCAAAAAAGATATGGAAATCAAATTCCTTATGATGAACCAATGGTTGCACCGAGTCAATTGTTTGAATCTCAACTTCTTGAAAACGTTAAATAGCATAACAAAATTCTAACTTACACTTTTTAGTTGTAAAGAGAAAGTTTCGATTGTATTGATTACCTTTGCAACCTAATTTTTATTTTATGCAAATCACTTTCCCTGATGGGGCAGTTCGCTCGTATGAACTGGGTACATCAGCATTACAAATTGCAGCAAGTATCTCTGAAGGTCTTGCAAGAAACGTTTTAGCAGCGAAAATTAACGATACTGTTAAAGATGCTAACTTACCAATAACCGAAGATTGTAATTTACAATTATTGACCTGGAACGACGCCGAAGGCAAATCAACTATGTGGCATTCGTCTGCTCACTTGATGGCTGAAGCGCTTGAGTTTCATTTTCCTGGAATCAAATTAGCAATCGGACCGCCTGTAACTAACGGTTTCTATTACGACATTGACTTTATGGAATATTCCATCACCGAAAAGGATTTGGAAAAAGTAGAGGCGAAAATGAAAGAATTGGCGAAAGCTAAAAATCAATTTATTCGTCAAGAAATCTCTAAAGCTGAAGCAATCGCTTACTTTGAAGAGAAACAAGATCCTTATAAGTTGGAATTGTTATCTGAATTAGAAGATGGAACAATTACGTTCTACACGCAAGGAAATTTCACGGATTTATGTCGTGGACCACACATTCCTGATACAGGATTTATAAAAGCAGTAAAATTGACTTCAATTGCTGGTGCTTACTGGCGTGGAGACGAAAAAAACAAACAATTAACGCGTATTTACGGAATCACTTTTCCTAAGAATTCTGAATTGACAGAATATTTAGAAAAAGTAGAAGAAGCAAAACGTCGTGATCATAGAAAATTAGGTAAAGAATTAGAATTGTTCACTTTCTCTCAAAAAGTAGGACAAGGTTTGCCAATGTGGTTACCGAAAGGAGCAGCTTTGAGAGAGCGTTTGGAGAATTTCTTAAAGAAAGCGCAACGCAAAGCGGGTTACCAACAAGTAATTACTCCGCATATTGGAAACAAAGAATTATATGTGACTTCTGGTCACTACGAAAAATATGGTGCAGATTCATTTCAACCAATTAAAACGCCCGATCCAAATGAGGAGTTTTATTTGAAACCAATGAACTGTCCGCATCATTGTGAGATTTTTAAATCAAAACCTCGTTCTTACAAGGATTTACCTGCTCGTTTTGCAGAATTTGGAACTGTTTATCGCTACGAGCAATCAGGTGAATTACACGGTTTGACACGTGTTCGTGGATTTACACAAGACGATGCACACATTTTCTGTACGCAAGATCAAGTAAAAGACGAATTCAAAAAAGTTATAGATATCGTTTTATACGTTTTGAAAACATTGGATTTCCAGAATTTCAAAGCTCAAATTTCTTTGCGTGATAAAACGAATCGTGCGAAATATATTGGTGCAGAGGAAAATTGGGTGAAAGCTGAAAATGCAATCATCGAAGCTGCAGAAGAAAAGAATTTACCAACAGTTGTTGCTTATGGTGAAGCAGCATTTTATGGTCCAAAATTGGATTTCATGGTGCAAGATGCTTTGGGTAGAGAATGGCAGTTGGGAACAATTCAAGTGGATTACAATTTGCCAGAACGTTTTGAATTAGAATACATTGGGGCAGATAACGCAAAACATCGTCCTGTTATGATTCACCGTGCACCTTTTGGTTCGATGGAACGTTTTGTAGCAGTACTATTGGAACATTGCGCAGGAGATTTCCCGCTTTGGTTGACAACCGAGCAATTTATTGTGCTTCCAATTTCAGAGAAATACAATGAGTACGCAGAAAAAGTTTCAGAATTCCTAAATAATTCCGATATTCGCGGACTCGTTGACGATCGTAACGAAAAAATTGGTAAGAAAATCCGTGATGCGGAAATTGCAAAGATACCTTTCATGTTGATTGTTGGAGAGAAAGAATTTGAACAAAATCAAGTGTCAGTAAGACAAAGAGGAGAAGGAGACAGAGGAGCAATGACACAAGATGCGTTCATAGAAATAGTAAAAGAAGCCGTTAATAAAGAACTGGCAGTAGAAATTTAATTAATTGAATGAGGAAAAATTCCAGACCGTTTGTTAGGAGAGTTGAAGAAGCTCAACATCGCATTAATGACAAAATAATTGCATCAGAAATTCGCCTTGTAATTGAAGGTGAAGAACCACAAGTAATGTCGGTAGCAGCCGCAATTGCATTGGCTACTGAACAAGAAATGGACTTAGTGGAGATTTCGCCTAATGCAAAACCACCTGTTTGTAAGATTTTAGATTACAAGAAATTCTTGTACAATCAAAAAAGAAAACAAAAGGAATTAAAAGCAAAGCAAAGTAAAGTGGTAGTGAAAGAAATTCGTTTCGGTCCTAACACGGATGATCATGATTTCAATTTTAAATTGGCACATGCTCGTAAATTCCTGGAAGAAGGAAGTAAAGTGAAAGCTTATGTTTTCTTCCGTGGTAGAACAATTGTGTTCAAAGACAGAGGAGAAATCTTGTTGTTGAAATTCGCACAAGAACTAGCAGATGTTGGAGCGGTAGAACAGTTACCAAAATTGGAAGGTAAAAAGATGATCATAATGATTAATTCGAAGAAGAAATAATAGAATTGAAAATGTAAAATTGAAAATGTAAAATTGAATTATACCTTATTCTACATTCTTAATTCTACATTTTAAATTCAAAAGATGCTGATATAGAAGTTTAACTCTAAAAAAAGAAGAACAATGCCAAAAATGAAAACAAAATCTAGTGCTAAGAAGCGATTCACAATCACTGGAAGTGGGAAAATCAAGCGTAAACACGCTTTCAAAAGCCACATTTTGACAAAAAAGGCTACTAAACGTAAACGTAATTTGACACATGCTGGATTAGTACACGATGCTGATTTATCAAACATCAAATTACAACTTTGTATGAAGTAGTCCGCTTTGCGGTTTAATAAATTGTTAACCAAATAACGAGTACATAAGTCAGTTGAAAAAATACTGCACTCCTTATTAAAAAACTTAAAAATATGCCAAGATCAGTAAATCACGTTGCGTCAAGAGCTAGAAGAAAGAACTTGATGAAACTAGCCAAAGGTTACTTTGGAAGAAGAAAAAATGTATGGACAGTTGCTAAAAACGCTGTTGAAAAAGGATTAGTTTACGCTTATTCAGGTCGTAAACAAAAGAAAAGAAATTTCCGTTCTTTATGGATTACTCGTATCAACGCGGGTGTTCGCCAATACGGAATGAGTTATTCTAAATTTATGGGAGCTGTTCACAAAAGCGGAATCGAGTTAAACCGTAAGGTATTAGCAGATTTAGCAATGAATCACCCAGAAGCGTTCAAAGCAATCGTTGACGCGGTAAATAAATAAATTTCAAAAACTATATCAGCAGAAGCCATTGGTCGAAAGATTAATGGCTTTTTTATGTTGAAAAGTTCTTAAACACTACGTTTTTAGTTTTGTTAATGCTATTAATTTTAAAATAAAAAAAGATGTTGAAAATAGGAGTAGCAGGGGCAGGACATTTAGGTAAAATACACATTCGATTACTATTAGAACTAACCGAGCTTTTTGAGTTTGTTGGTTTTTACGACGCTGATAAAGAAAACGCACAAATTGTTGCCAGTCAGTTTGATATAAAGTCTTATGACTCGCTTGCAGATTTAATTCAAGAGGTTGATTGTTTGGATATTGTTACTCCAACTTTAAGTCATTACGCTTGTGCTATGGAAGCGCTACGTGCACGCAAACATATTTTTATTGAAAAGCCACTTTCAGAAACGATGGAAGAGGCAAAAAAAATGG
>JBILQY010000253.1:0-4338 GCA_044372955.1 Crocinitomicaceae bacterium
TTGGACAAAGGAAATTATTTTGTGCAAATTTCAAGCGGTTCAAAATTCGTTACAAGAAAAGTAGTTAAACTTTAAGAATGACTGAACTTGTAGCTGCTATTCATGCTTTCGTAAAGGAACGCTTTTTATCTTTTGAAGGAAGTCACGACTGGTTTCATATCGAGCGAGTTTGGAAAACGGCAAAACACTTGCAGAAAATTGAAGGAGGAAATATAGAAGTTATTGAATTAGCGGCCTTGCTTCACGATGTAGCAGATCATAAATACAACGATGGAGATTTTTCTAAAGGAGCAACGGTTGCCTATGATTTATTGATAGCTAAAGGCGCAAGTGAACAAGTGGCAAAAGAAGTTGCTGCTGTTATCGCTGTAGTTTCATTCAAAGGTGCAAATGTCGACGATGAAGAAGCAAGTTTGGAAGGTAGAATAGTACGCGATGCAGATCGATTAGATGCAATTGGTGCGATAGGAATTGCACGTGCTTTTGCTTACGGAGGAAGTAGAAATCGTCCGTTGTACAATCCAGAAATCGAACCTCGCATGCACGATTCGAAAGAAGATTACTATAATTCTAAAAGTCATACAATTAATCATTTCTACGAGAAATTACTGCTTCTGAAAGAGCGAATGGCAACTAATTCAGGCAAAGCGCTTGCAGTAGAACGTCATCAAGTCATGCTTGATTTTTTAGCGCAATTTAAAAAGGAATGGAATCCTAGTTAACGAACACCTTCTGGTTTAAGAATATTGATAAAATGAAAACCTTTGGGTGCAAATCCTTCGTTGTAGAAAAATTTATGCGCTTTAAAATTAGAAGTGTAAGAATCTAAAGCCATCATTGTGCAATTGTGTTCTTGAGCTTTTTTTGCAAGAAAATCAAAAATCAATTTACCCACGCCTTTGCTGCGGTGCGCTTCTGAAACAACGATGTTGTCTAACTCTAAGTATTTACCACACCATAATTTGTTTCCAATCCAAAAACCACTAATTCCGAGGCAATCATCACCTTCGAATACACCAACTTGACCATAATTATGAGGTAACATGATGTCTAATTCATTCGAATATTGTTCCGACGTCAACGATGGATACAAATCATTGAGGACGTGAATGTATTTTAACATTTCCTCTTTATCAACCAATTCTCTTACTGTTAGCATAGAGGCAAAGATAAAAATCAAAAATAGATTCCTATCTTTTTTCTTCTTTAAAAAGGAAAGAACTTTGAAGAATGGAAGTTTTAATTTGTTGAAAAACTAAATTATCGACTTTTAATTTTTGTTGATAATGATTAACTTCTTGGTAAATTTGTGACCACTAAAATTTAACAAATGGCAGACGATAAAAAAATAATATTTTCAATGGTTGGGGTTTCTAAAACAACGCCACAAGGAAAACAAATCATTAAGAACATTTACCTCTCTTTCTTTTACGGAGCAAAAATTGGAATCATCGGTTTGAACGGTTCTGGAAAGTCAACTGTAATGAAAATCATTGCAGGTTTAGACCAAGCGTATCAAGGAGATGTAGTATTTTCTCCAGGTTATTCTGTTGGATATTTACCTCAGGAACCAGAATTAGATCCGAACAAAACAGTGAAAGAGGTTGTGATGGAAGGTGCACAAGAAACAGTGGATGTTTTGCGCGAATACGAAGAAATCAACGCGTCTTTTATGGACGAAGAAATTTTGAACGACCCAGACAAAATGGATAAATTGATTGCACGTCAAGGCGAAGTTCAAGACCGAATTGATGCCTTGGATGCTTGGGAATTGGATACAAAATTAGAGCGTGCAATGGATGCATTACGTTGTCCGCCAGACGATCAAAAAATTGAAACACTTTCAGGTGGAGAAAAACGCCGAGTTGCATTATGTAGATTACTGTTGCAAAACCCTGATATTTTATTGCTCGATGAGCCTACCAACCACTTGGATGCGGAGTCGATTGACTGGTTGGAGCAGCATTTACAACAATATCAAGGAACAGTAATTGCTGTAACCCACGACCGTTATTTCTTGGATAATGTCGCAGGTTGGATTTTAGAATTGGATAGGGGAGAAGGCATTCCGTGGAAAGGAAATTATTCATCTTGGTTGGAACAAAAAGGAAACCGTTTGAAAGAGGAAGAGAAATCGGAGTCGAAACGTCAGAAAATGTTAGCGCGCGAGTTGGAATGGGTACGTATGAATCCTAAAGCTCGTCAAGCGAAGAGTAAGGCTCGTTTGCAGAACTACGATAAAATGTTATCCGAAGACACAAAAGACAAAGAAGCAAGATTGGAAATTCCAATTCCGAACGGACCGCGTTTAGGTATGAATGTAATCGAAGCGGTACACGTTGCAAAAGGTTTTGGAGATAAATTATTGTACGATGATTTGAATTTCAAATTGCCTCCAGCTGGAATTGTTGGAATTATCGGGCCAAATGGTGCTGGTAAAACAACCATTTTCAAAATGATTATGGATGAATTACAACCAGATAAAGGAGAATTTCAAGTAGGAGAGACGGTGAAAATTGGTTACGTTGACCAAACGCACAAAGACATTCATCCAGATAAAACGGTATTCGATGTTGTTTCAAATGGTTTAGAATTTGTTGAAGTTGGAAATCAAAAAATCAATTCACGTGCTTATTTGTCGAAGTTTAATTTTAACGGTTCAGATCAAAACAAAAAAGTAGGTATTTTATCAGGAGGTGAGCGCAATCGCTTGCACTTGGCAATGACTTTAAAAACGGAAGCGAACGTGTTGTTATTGGATGAGCCAACGAATGACATCGACGTAAATACTTTGAGAGCATTGGAAGAAGGAATCGAAAACTTTGCAGGTTGCGCGGTGGTTATTTCCCACGACCGTTGGTTCTTAGACAGAATTTGCACGCACATTTTGGCATTCGAAGGAGACTCAGAAGTATATTGGTTTGAAGGTTCTTATTCCGAATACGAAGAAAACCGTAAAAAACGTATGGGTGACAACGCTCCAAAACGCATTCGCTACAGAAAAATCGTTTAAGTTTAGGTTAGTTCATTTCTTGTATAAATACTTGTTTTTTAATATTTTACACGATTTTAATAAATTTTATTAGTTGCGGAATCTCTTTTTTTTAAGTAGATTCCGCAACTAATAAATTAATATTTAGCTAGATCTTCCAGTGTAATCGCTTGTTGAATTAGCCCTATGTAATATTGGTTTGGGATAGTTCCGTAACTAGTAATCATCGTTGGAAAAATGACTTTTGTAGTTTTCGTTTCGCTTTTGAAAACACGTATTTTTTGTTCTAGTCGCTGAGCGTAATCTTTAGTTATTGCAAATGTTGTTTCGTAAAATTTGATTTCACAAAGGTGAATAATACCATCATTTCGCTCTATTAACAAGTCTATTTGAGTTCCTTCTTTCGTTTGATTTCCTTTGGATTGAAAGGAGTAGAATTGCGTGAATACACCGTCAATTCCCAAGCTTTTTTTGATGGCAGTAAGATGTTTAAAGCAAACATTTTCAAATGCGTAGCCTGCCCAAGATTTCCATTTTGGAGTTGAAGAAAGTTTCAACCAATCTATATTATTCTTCTTGTGCATAAATTGGAGGTAGAACAACGAAAATTCGTCCGTCAATCGATACAAACTATCTTTTTTTGTTTTCCCAAAACCGTTTGAAATATGAATGAAATTACACCAAGATAATTCTTCCAAAACTGCACTAATTGCACCACCATCTTTTAAATTGGTTGCTGCTATCAATTCGTTACGCGATAAACCTTTCAGTGTTTTGGCGAGTGCAAAAACAATTTTAAGGTGGATATCCGCATTTTTAAAAAGTGCTTGGTATAAATTTTCAAATTCATTTGCGAGTAAGCCATTTTTCTGAAAACAAATACGATCTATTGCTTGCATAGCACTTTCAGTTGGCTGAATTTCATTTAAATAATGAGGAATTCCGCCCATTGCCATATAGAGCTGCGTGATTTGATAGGTTGACAGCTTCACTTTTCGATAGGCGAGAAAATCAATCGTTTCTTTGAGTGTAAAAGGTTGTAAATGAATTCGTTTTGTTAGCCGATTGTGCAATCCACCTTTGTTATTTACAATTTTTTTTATCATCCACGAAGTTGCGGAACCACAAACAATCAGCAAAATATTTTTATCAACTGCCCAACTGTTCCAAAACCAATCCAATGCGGCAACAAAATTCGATTTATGTGTATCTAACCAAGGACAACACTTCGTTAAAGCATGATATAAACAATTGATTATCAATAAAATAAGTGAAAAATAAGCGATTAAAAAATACGATAATTCATTGATTGTCAGTATCTTAGATGTATTTATCAGGTACGCAAA
>JBILQY010000140.1:0-6538 GCA_044372955.1 Crocinitomicaceae bacterium
TCTTCTGCTTATATCGCTGTGAATAACGGGTATGAGTGGGGAAATGAAAAAGGAATCATCGGGAAGTTGGATTTGAATGCCTTGACCTATGGAAATGAAATTGATTTAGGTCCAGATGGAAAAAACCCTGATAACTTAGTGAAAGTTGGTTCATTTTTGTATTCCGTAAATAACAAAGATTGGTCCGGTTCTTCTATTTCAAAAGTTGCCTTGGATGGATCTTCAAATTCGACAGTAAATATTGCAACAGCATCTACAGGTTGTGGAACTTCTGCATTAAGAGACGATAAATTGGTTTATCAGATTTCAATGGAAACAACATTAAATGAATTCGATATTAATTTGATGAACCCTGTAGGTCCGGTAAGTGGTCATACGTTGAATTATTATGAATTGGCGCAGGAACCGGTTTCGGGTAATTTGTATGCGAGTGAAACGGATTTCTTTTCGTTTGGAATCGTTCATATTTTTAATACATCAAATACCGAATTAGCCAGTTTTAACGTAGGTATTTCACCGGGAACAATTGTTTTTGATGTTCGCTCATCTTCAGCAAGTTTGAATGAATTGGCTTCTAACATTGCTGTATATCCAAACCCAACAACGGACTTTTTGAATGTTAATGTTGAAGGAACTAAGCGAGTTTTGGACTTGCAAGGAAAAGTATTAGCTACAAGTGAATCAAATATGATAGATGTAAGCAACTTAAATTCAGGTGTTTATTTTCTGGAAGTTGAAGGAAAGAAAGTGTCTTTTGTAAAGAGATAAGTTTGACTTCTACTACCATAAATCCCGGTTGTTTTTGCAATCGGGATTTTTGTTAGAAGGAACTATTTTTTTACAGTAAATTTATTTTGCTAGTTTAACCAATAAAGTTTTTTCAATCAATTGATTTTCTTTTTTGTTTATTCCAATTTCAGATGAAACCTGCTGCCAATTAGAAAGCACTTCCTTTATCTGATCAATGATTTCATTACCCTTGTTGATTCTGAAATAAGAGGCCAATTTTAACAACTCATATTTACCTATTTCTTGATATTTATTCCCAACTGATAGACTGTGGTATCCTCCAGGAGAGGGTGAAAAGGTTAAATCAAACGCGGGCGCCAATCGCCAATTTCCATTTTCAGTCATCAAAAAAGCTACGTTTTTACTATGGTCATCCATATTGGATGCGTACACATTGAATACTGCCAAACGAAATACTTTTTCACAAGCGCTTAAATTGTTTTCCAATCTGTTTGCTGCATCCATTACATGACCGTAATCTAAGGTGCTGTAACGGAAATCATCGTGTAATAGACCACATGCAGAATGGAGATGTAATCGTTGGTTGCCAATGCGATCAAAGCGTTTTGATCCGAAGAATACTTTTCCTTTTTCAGAATAAAATAAGTTAGATTCGCTCATTTCGATGCCACAAGCAATAGCCATTTTGTAATAGGCAAACTCGATACGTGCGATATCTTTAAAATCGTTTAACGCGGGAAATTTTATAATCCAAGGTTCAAATCCTTCCTTAGCAACAGTTGAGAATTGATTCAATTTAGGATTGTGATTTACCAATATATTAGGTCTAGCACAGACTGAATTTCCACCGAGATGATATAATTGGTCTAAAAATGAGACATTACCAGTTTTTAATAAATCTTCTGATTCTTGTGCGATTTGGTCTAAATTGATTAATTCATTTTCTGACTTTCCATCATCGGTAATCGGTTCGTAAATCAATGCGCCGTGAGCATCTTTACCAAGTATAGAAAGCCGATCTAAAACACTTATCTCTTTTGAATTTTTACCACTTTCAATTAATTTTCGATCCAAGAGTAATCTCCCCCAGCCATCTAATCTTTATACACAAGTCAAAGTTTGTTTTTGAAAAGTAGATACCCCTCCAGTTGTAAGTGAAATCGATCATACCCTTCTTTGATTGTTATGTAACCTGGCGGTCCGTGCGAACTGTATCCAGTCCAACCAGAGATTCTAGCAATAGTCCATGCTGCCCAAGCTAATGATTTTTTGGGATATGGATTCTTTTGTTTTAAAGTTTCTCCCTCTACCTTGGTTTGTAGTACTTCAATAAAGTCTTGTTCTTCTTCTGAAAAAATAGTAGTCGCTAGACATTCATCTTGTGTTAGAGAAAGTTTTAGTTTCATTACATGTAAAGCTGCTTCAAGTGTAATTGCCAGCAACTTTTTTAGTTTAAGTCCACTGGCAAGTTGACTGGACTCTATTTGAAATCCTTTAGTTTTTATGACTCTGAACAACTCTTCAATAAACCACCTTTTCTTGTACCAACTAACGTATTCTATGGCTTGTTCGGCGTTTTTAACTTCATGTGTTGTCAGTAAACGCCACAAGATTCCTTCTTCATCATTTGGTTTAGTTTCTTTACATTCGCGAGCTTCAATTCCCCAAAGTACTACCTCTTTCTTTTCTCCTTTATAGTTCGATGGTGCTGCAATTAAAACCTGACAATATTTGATTTCAATTTTTGCTTTCCTTGCTGCTCTTTTCTTATTTGCTGTTAATTGGATTTCATAAGAACCAGCCACGGGCTGATTTTCTAAAGTAGCATATAGTTTTCCATTCCCTTTAGTCAAATTACGATCAGATCTCGAACGCACTAAAAGATTTACACGATCATTGGGTACAATACAAAACTCTTCAAAAATATCGCTTTCACGATCTCCAATTAAAGTGATTTTAACAGATGGATTAATGTTCTCCTTTGTTTGCTCCGCTGCTTTTATCCATCTATATGACTCCTTTTCTTCTATAGGTTGTTGTGCATACTTACGTTCATTTTTATTCTTCTTATGCCAGTCACGATTGTAAAAAATGGCAGAAGACATTCCATAAATTGCATTGGAATTAGGGTTCATAACTAGAACTGGATGACAGAAATAACCAGCAATTGTATTGATCCCTGTTGGTCCAATTTCCTTGTCTTCATTTCCTAACTTTTTCTTAATACCTTGATAATTAAATTCAGTGGTATCTTGAATTGCAAGAACGTGTTCAACATCAATAGCATTTGCACATTTTTTATGTGAAGCCTTTAATAAATCCGTGTAATCAAAACGATCATTTGAAAGCATACGATATATACCAATTTTCTCGGTATGTGAATCTACTAATTTATTAACGACACTCGTACCTTTGTGTATTAAATCAGATATCGTCTTTTCCAATCTTGTTCTAATTCTTTTATCAGGAATAAATCCATCATAAACACCTGAAAAACAGTTTTTTACCATGAATAAAGATAGCTAAAAGCCAGCTTAAAAACAAGCTATATAACTGATATTCAGTATATTAATCCGTTATTATTTAACAAATAATTGTGTATAAAGATTAGCCCTTGAGGGAGGATTAAGGAGGGTAAAGCAACGAATTCCCAAATATCTTTGACTCAAATAATACAAATTTCTGAATGAATAAAACTATGTCACCTCCCTCAATCCCTCCTCAAGGAGGGAATATGATTTTACTCCCTTTGAAGGGAGACCAAGAGGGATGACCAATGTGGCTTTCGTCAATTAAAAAATTTGGAAGCTTACTTCGACTAAGCTCCGCACAATTCACCCCTTAAATTGTCAATTAATGAAATCACCCTCCGACTGCGCTGGCGCTTCGCTTAGGGTTAAATTAATCCTTCACGCAACGAATGAAGTGCCCCATGCCATTATCTGTCCAGCCTAGACCTGCACTGTTAAATTCATATGAAAGGCTAAATGTTTGAGATGGGGTTGCTGACCACCAATGACTGTCAAAACTAGTTCCGCAAGGGCCTGCCCAGGTTTCACCACTACCACAAAAATCAAATAAGCCATAACTATCTCTAAATCCACCCGGTAAACCACAAAAACCGAATTCATCTGTACCATTTCCAGAAATATAATCATCAACCCATTTGCCATTAACTTCTTTTGGCGAAAACACTTCAGACCAATATTTTGTTGATTTTAATTTTTTACCCGCAATCTCTTCTCCACCTGCGTAATTAATTAATAGTTCCCACTCTGATGAAGATGGTATATGCCAACCCTCAGGAGCTATACCTCTAGGGTCCTGTAGTGCATAGTAATTATAGACTCTACCATATAATTTTAGATTTTTCTTATCTGTAGTATCATAATAACAAGCCGGTTTACCTTCTTCGCCCGCCTTTCTCCATTCTGCCTCTGTTTTAGCTTGAGGAATTGGATCTCCGTTTCTAAATTTATCGACGTTTAAGTTTTGAACCATCCAAGTCTGCGTGCCAATTTTTACAGATTTATATTTATTTGGCTTTGATTTAGAAACTTTTGACTTAGTGGTTTTATCCAATTTATTGGAAGGTTTTTTATTCTCTATTTGAGATATACGGTATTTCTTATTAAGGTATATTTTTTTTGTCGGTTTCACATTCCAAGTACCAGCGGACATATAGTTCCAATTTATGTCTTTCTGATATTTCCAATAACTTGCTTTTTCGGCCAGCTTCACCTGCATACCACCCCTTCCGTTCAAATCATTCAAAATCACTTCAACTTCACCGTTTTCCAAGAAAATTATGGTATCTTCTTCGAATCGAAATGCCCCGTTTCCTTCCAACCAAATGTAATTTCCGGAAGCGGTTTTAGAATCAATTTGTTTAAAATTCTCTTTGTTCCAAGAGAATAATTGTGCACAGCTAATTGAATTAAATAAAACAAAACTTGCACTTAGAAAATGAAATAAAAGGTTTTTTTTCATGATACTATAAAGTATGTAAATTTATTTACTAAGTTATAGTAAATTTTCAATTGAACAATTCACGATTTAACATTAAACAAATTCATGTAATCATTATCAATTACATTGTATTCCAAAAAATATGTATTATATTTACATATTATAAATATAAATCGAAAATATGTCAACCTTTACAAGTTCCCTCCCCGATGATTTGCTGAATTTACTAGCTGAAAAAGCCAAAGAATTGTCCGTTCCTAAAAACACACTCATAGAAAGAGCTTTGCGAATCTATTTGGAGCAATTGAATCGTGCGGCGTATGTCAGATCATACAAACAACTTTCCGCTGACACGGATACTATGCAAATAGCAGAAGAAGGTATGGCGGATTATTTATCACAATTAGACGAGGAATGAATCAAGGAGAAATTTGGTATACCGACTTGAATCCCTCTGAAGGAAGTGAACAAGCTGGTTTTCGACCTGTTGTAATAATAAGTGGAAACCTATTGAATAAACACGCTAATGTACTTATTTGCTGTCCGTTAACAACAAAGATTAAAAACTACCACGGGAATCTTATCCTGCAACCATCAACATTAAATGGTTTAACCGAAACATCAGAAGTACTCACTTTTCACGTTCGTTCTTTGTCTAAAAACAAATTAAAAAAGAAAATTGGAACAATATCAAAACCTGAAATTGCTAAAATTCAAAAATGCTTGAATGAAATTTTGACGTATTGAATTCTTGTTCAAAAAAAATAAACTCAACCCCTCCTACTTCACCAACTTCCTGGACTTAATCCTCTTCGGACCGGTATCACCTAAGCGTTTTTTAAGGTTTTCTTAGTATAAATTCAAAACGTATCAAGTGAATTCCAATAAATTTTTAATTTCTAATCAAAAAACCGATTATTTTCTTAACTTAGTATAAGAAGGATTTCAATAATTTACATTTTATGAGCGATAAACAAATTGTTTTTGAAAATAGCCATATTCGCAGGCACTATAATTTAGAAAATGAAGTTTGGTATTTTTCGTTGGTTGATATAGTCGCAGTACTTACGGATTCTGCCAACCCTACAGATTACCTCAAAAAAATGAGAAAAAGAGATTCCGAATTGCATTCCTACATAGGGACAAATTGTCCCCAGGTACCAATGATAACCAATGGAAAAAAACGTAAAACTCTAGCAGGCAATGTAGAACAGATATTTAGATTAATACAATCAATCCCATCCCCAAAAGCTGAACCTTTCAAACAGTGGTTGGCTAAAGTGGGTTATGAACGTTTACAGGAAATTCAAGATCCAAGTTTAAGTGTTGATAGAGCACGCCAAAACTGGAAAGATAAAGGACGTAGTGAAAAATGGGTTCAGCAACGTATGACAGGGCAAGAAACAAGAAACAAACTTACCGATTATTGGAAGGAAAGCGGAGTAACCAAACAAAATGAATTTGCCCTTTTAACAAATATTATTCATCAAGAGTGGACAGGATTAACAGTAAAAAAACACAAAGAATTAAAAGGGTTGAATTCTCAAAATCTGCGTGACCATATGAGTGAAGCGGAATTACTTTTCACCGCACTAGCAGAATTATCAACCCGTCAAATAGCTGAATCTCAAAAAGCAAAAGGAATAAATGCAAATGCCGAAGCCGGAAAAAAAGGTGGTGCAATTTCAAAAAATGCACGAAAAGAATTAGAGGCTAAGACAGGAAAGAATGTTATAACAGAAGAAAATTTTTTACCTCCTAAAAAAGAAGATAAAAAATAATCCCCTACTTCACCAACTTCCTGTACTTAATTCGCTTC
>JBILQY010000162.1:0-5923 GCA_044372955.1 Crocinitomicaceae bacterium
GAAATAAATATTACACGTAAAGAAAAAACAAGTATTGTTAAAGCAAACAATTCATTTCCAGAAAATATTGGTGTTAGTTTTCATTTTGTTTTGGAAATCTCAAACAAACTTTCTCATCACAATAATTTTCCAGTTTCCAATAATTTGTATAAATCAGTTATTTACAATCTTTTTGATTGTTTATTGTGGTATAAAGGAGAAATTGATAAAAAATAGAGTTTATCTAATGTTTGATCCAACACCTCGACATTTAAAACAGATTCCATTTTCAATATGCTTGTATTTTGGGATTTTCCCTGAGCCATTGCAGCGATCACATGTAACTTTAACAGGTTTACTTATTGCATAACCAAATTTAATCTCGCTATTAATTGTACCTTTCATTTGTTTAGATTTTAATTTCAAAACAAAGGTGGTTGAATATTGTGCGGTCTATCTGCATAGATATAAAACAAACTAGAAAATGTTTTGATATCAATCATTATAAACTCCTCAAATTTGTAAAATCAAATATTGTAATTATAAACAGGATCATGATTATAACATTGATTTTTTGTCAATATACCTTTACTTATATCCCCCTTTTTTTTGCATATCATTCTTTTCCTACCTCAATTCCTTCTCGCAATTTCGACAATATCCCGAATGACTTTTTTTGGGTGACGGATGGAGAAAATTTTATCGTCTTTGAATTCAATTGCAAGGCGGATGATTCCTTCATTAAATTCAGGTCGTTTAGCAGTCCCAAAACTCGGAGGGCTGTATGTGTCACCTATGAAGTCAGAACCAAAAACGGAGAAACGAAACTCAATTACATCTTGTTTGGGTTGGTGGTCGAATGAAAATCCCTGACTAATATTCATGTTTTCTCTGTCGGGTAAGTTTTTCACCTTGTTAAACTTTTTTATCAAGTAAACCATTGCTTGTCCTTGCTTAAGTTTCCCGAAGAAACAGCCTTTTGGGTCGAGTAGATCGGTCATTTTCGCTATATTTTCACTAAGAATTGCTGCAGTAAGTTGCTGCTTAAGTTCTACTTGCTGGATAATCTCTTCTTCAGTAACTTGCTTGATAACCACCTGATTCATAAATTTTCGATTGGAATTGTCTCGCTAGTGACAAACTATGTGCCAGTCTGTTAAAGCTTAATGATTGGATAAAAAGCGCTAATTATATTGTCAAAATCAAATTCTTCTAGTCAAAATTTGATACTTTTAGCTGAAATTCGATTATATGAAAATCCTCGTTTCGTGGCACGCTTACAACCATGATTTTGCAAATGGTCAGGTCTTAGATGATGGACCAACGGCAGCCTATCACAAGCATTTTTACAAACACGAAAAACACATTTTGCTTTCCACTGAAAAGGAGGAAGACATGCGAGCGCTGCATTTGCGAACTAATTTCTCCAATAATGGTGTTGTCGACCCCACTATTGATTTACTATCCGAAACGATGTTAAAACCAATTTGAGGATAAAGTAGGTAAAAGTCTTTAAATCAATTTGGAGAAAGCTTAATAATCCCTTTGATGTGTTTGAATTTTTTTTGTGAGTTGGGTGAATAGATTAATGCCATATTTGGTTATGTCTTCACCATTTAACTCAAACTCTAAAAATATAATACCCAAAACGGTCAACTCAATTTAGGAAGGAATAATTTTTAACTTTTCACTCCCCAACATTCCTTTTAATTATTGCTACTTCCATGTTTCCATTTCTTTTTGAATGAATCTTTCCAATTCTTCCTTTTTGGGTAGTTCTAATAAGTATTTAGACACAAATAATTGGTTATCCATTCCTGCGGTGGCGTATTCTACGAGCGCATTATTTTTCTGTGTTACCAACAATATGCCCACTGTAGGATTGTCATCGGCTTGCATAACCTCCGCTTTGTAATAATTCACATAAGTATTGAGTTGTCCAATGTTGTGGTGGTTAAAATCTTCTACTTTTAACTCAATCAACACATGGCATTTGAGAATGCGGTGGTAAAACACCAAATCCACAAAAAAATATTCATCACCAATGAGTATTTTCTTCTGCCGAGCCTCCAAGCAAAAGCCATGTCCCATTTCCATCATAAAGTGTTGAAGTTGGTCAAGCAATGCTGTTTCTAAATCATTTTCTTCCACAGCATCTTTGGTTTTTAACCCTAAAAATTCGAAAGCATAGACTGATTTTATTATTTCAGATGGAGATGTAGGTGCACTATTTTTTTGTGTGATTTCACTCAATAACTCTGGTTTTAAGCTCATTCCACTTCGCTCAAAATAGAAGCTGTTGATTTGGCGTTTCAAATCACGTACACTCCATGCTCCTTTGATACACTCTATTTCGTAAAAAGTGCGTTTGATTGCAGCATCTAAAGGTAATAATTGCTCAATATGCGTGTAAGATAATTTTTCAAGTAATTTCTCAACTGGTACAAGCAACCTTTGCTCTTTAGATTCGGTGGTCAGCGACCCCCGAATTCCAACTCTCTCATTTTCTGTACTTTCACCTAATTCGGCGGTCGGCGACCCCCAAATTGGCAAATTAGGAAAATGGGTTAAAATGTACGTTTGAAATTGAGGATATTGCTTGTAAAAAAGTCTGAAATTTCGAAAAGAACGTTCATCAAATCCTTTGATGTGTTTTGAATTTTCAGCTAATTTCGATAACAATTTACTTCCGTATTTAGCTCTGTCTTCGCCCTTTTGTTCAAACTCAACAATGTAATATCCAACAAGCCAATTCCTTACTGTCAGCGATACATTCACCGCTTTTACGGCCTGCTGCTTAAAGCGTAAGTGTGTTTGCTCAATAACTGAAACTAAGGATTCAAAATTCATATTTTCACTTTTGTTCTTCAATTTTTAACTTCCAACCAAATAACTACTTGTTCACCAACGCTTTAATTTCTTCACTTTTAACTTTTCAACCTGATTAAGCATAAATACAAGTTGGGTATGAATATAAGGATAAAATAAATACTTACTATACTCTCTCTACTTCTTAGAGAATTAAGTTGAAATTGGAAAAGATTTGATTTTTTTCAAAAGAAACACCAGTCTGTTAAAGCTTAATGATTGGATAAAAAGCGCTAATTATATTGTCAAAATCATATTATTCTAGTCAAAATTTGATACTTTTAGCTGAAATTCGATTATATGAAAATCCTCGTCTCTTGGCACGCTTACAACCATGATTTTGCAAATGGTCAAGTCTTAGAAGATGGTCCAACGGCATCCTATCACAAGTATTTTTACAAACACGAGAAACATATTTTACTTTCCACTGAAAAAGAGGAAGACATGCGAGCGTTGCATTTGCGCACGTTTTTACTAAAAAATTATCCGGAGCGAAAGGTTGAAATTCGCTACTTAGATGTTCACGACCCAATCGACCATTCCGAAATTCAATCGAAAATTCATCCTTTTTTGGCGGAATTGAAAGACGATGAAATCGATGTGTTTGTTTCTCCTGGAACAGCAGCAATGCAAGTGGTTTGGTACTTGGCACACATGAGCTTGAATTTAAAAACAACTTTATTTCAGACACGTCCAGTACAATATACATCCAAGAAAGACAAACCAGAATTGATTAAAATTCAACTAGAACGTTCTGCGATTGGTCTGACGGCTTTGTATCACCAACAAGAAGTGAAAAAAGTAGCTGTTTCCGATCGCTTTTTGATTACGCCAGCCATTGAACGGATTTATGAAAACGCTCGTAAAGTAGCCTTAACCGATGAGGTGACGGTATTGATTTTGGGCGCAAGTGGTACTGGAAAAGAGAATTTAGCGAAACACATTCACCACAACTCCATTCGGGCTAATAAGCCTTATATTGCCATTAATTGTTCTGCTTTCAGTGATTCTTTGTTGGAGTCGCGTTTATTTGGGTACAAAAAAGGAGCGTTTACAGGCGCAGACAAAGACAGTGAAGGTTTGTTCGAATTGGCAAATGAAGGAACCATTTTCTTAGATGAGATTGGTGATATTTCACCTTATATGCAGCAGGCCTTGTTACGCGTTTTGCAAGAAAAAGAAGTAATGCCCTTGGGAGGAAAAGCCAAAAAAATCGATGTACGTGTGATTGCTGCAACGAATCAGAACTTGGTCAATCGCTGTGAAGAGGGAAAGTTTCGTTGGGATTTGTACTACCGGCTTTCGGTGGTAGAATTGGATTTACCAACGCTTCTGCAACGCGGTAAAACAGACTTAAAAGCAATGGTTGATTTCTTTATTGGTCAGAAAAAGAAGGAGTTGCGCAAAGCAAAAAAATTGACTTTGAGTAAAGAAGCAATGGAGATCATCTTGAATTATTCGTATCCTGGAAACATTCGCGAATTGGAAAACATCATTTCACGCTTGTATGTGTTCAATGAAGAAACGGTTACAGCAGATGTGTTACCTAAAAGACTGAAACAAGAAGCATTCAATAAACCAATGAATTGGGAATACATTGAAAAAGAACATATTGAGCGCGTTTTAAAGCATTTCAACGGCAACAAACGTCAAACTGCTTTGGCAATCGGTTGGGCGATTAATACCTTGGTCAGTAAGATGGAGAAGTATGGGATTGAGTGATTTATCTTCTATTAAACACAAAATTTAGCTTTTGACTTGTGTAATTTTTAAACTTTGTGTCGGAAGAAATCAGTGTTATTTTATCAGAAATCGCTTGTGAAATAATTGCGTGGTCAAAAGGGTCGTTGTGGTTTTCGCTTACAATTAGCTTTGATAATACTTCTAGATTTTGAATTGAGAATGGTTCTATTTTAATCAATAATTCTGTTTCAATTGATTTAATCAAGTCGTTAGCAATCTTGAATTTCTTAGATTTTACTTTGCCAATTCTCCATAATTGCAACAATTCATTGACAGCAATTATGCTTACAAACAATTGACTATTATAATCGCTTAAAATATTTTGCGTTTCTTGGGAAATTTTATCTTTTTCACCAAAAAGCATAAAAACTAAAATATTTGTATCTAAATAATACCTATTCAAATTACTACTTTAAAACAGCTCGCATATCTAAGATTTCTCCAGTACCTACATTTGCAAGTACAGCTAACCAAGTTTTAGAAACTTTTTTAGGTTCTTCTTTTGTGGATTTAGTAGCTTTTGAAGGTTTAGCAGTTTTTTTTGGTGTTGCTTTCATTGTTTCAATAATTAATACAAATTTAGACTTTATTGATTTGTTTCCAAAGTTTTAAAAAACAAACACTATTTCAAAACAGCTCGCATATCTAAAATTTCTCCTGTACCTTTATTTGCAAGTACGGCCAACCAAGTTTTAGAAACTTTTTTAGGTTCTTCTTTCGTAGATTTAGTAGCTTTTGAAGATTTAACTGTTTTTTTTGGTGTTGCTTTCATGATATACTCTAATTATGACAAATTTATAGCTTATTGATTTATTTTCCAAGGAATTACAAGAATTTTACTTCAAAACGGCTCGCATATCTAATATTTTCCCTCCAGCTCCATTTTTATTTTTCTGCATCGCCAACCATGTTTTAGAAACCTTTTTAGGTTCTTCTTTTTTGGATTTAGTAGCTTTTGAAGATTTAGCTGTTTTTTTGGGTGTTGCTTTCATGCGGTTTAAGTATTACAAATTTAGGTTACTTATTAAAAACAAAAAGCCTTATTGCGCATTTAATTCTTCTTTATATCGGACAAAGCACCGTGCGAAATCTTGTTGCATTTTTAAGAAAGTTGGGTCTTCTTTTCCTCGAACTTGACCGATGAAATTAATTGTACCTTTTAGCTTTTGAAGGAACTTGAGCCTTTCCAGTGGCTTGGGTGTATGCGTTGTTTTGAAATGATTTTGAGCTGCTTTGGTTGAACCGTTAAAGCGCAAATCGTGCAACATGGCTCTGGTTTTTTTGAGCATTTTTCGGTCTACATTTACTTTTTCATTTACAACCAATCCTGTTA
>JBILQY010000227.1:0-4855 GCA_044372955.1 Crocinitomicaceae bacterium
GAATGACCATCAATATGATTTCTTTATTCGGAATGATTTTAGTTGTTGGAATCTTAGTGGACGATGGAATTGTGATTGCAGAAAATATTTACTCGCATTTTGAACGTGGAAAAAGCCCTCAAAAAGCAGCAATTGATGGAACGATGGAAGTTTTACCTTCAGTTTTTTCGTCTGTATTTACTACGGTTGTAGCCTTTTCGCTTTTGTTTTTCGTTGAAGGACTAGAAATGATGCGTGAAATGGCATTTGTAGCAATTACTTGTCTTATATTTTCATTTGTAGAAGTAATCATTACGCTTCCTTCGCATCTCTCACACCGCAATACCTTGATGGAGGTCGAAAAACCGCCTTACTCCTATTTACTTGGATTTATTTTGATTGGTGCAGGGATTGCCGTGATTTTCATTGGTGGAATCTTAATGCCAACGGATTATTCTATCGGCGCTTTATTATTTCCGCTTTTGGTTTATGCTATTGGATTCGTGTTGTGCTTTAAAGGTTTTACAAATTCACCGATTGAAATTCGCGTTCGTGGATTAGCCGACAAAGGAATCAAATATGTTCGCGATGTTTGGTACAAAGAAACCGTTAATATGGTCATCGGAACGAAACGTAAATGGTATCGTTTCAGCTTTTTTATCCCAATGATTTTCACGGTGTTAATTTTTAGTATGCTGTTTAAAGGAACTATTGCTTCTACTTTCTTTCCAAATATTCAGCCAGACTTTTTCAGTATAGATGTGGCTTACAAACCGGGAGATAACAAAGCACAAACGAAAAGATTTATTGAAAAAGCGACGCAAATTTTGTTAGAAGAAAACAATCGAATTATTAAGGAAAATGGCGACTCCATTATGACTTATTTCACTAGTAATATTGGTTTTTCACAAAGTTTAGGTCAAGGTGGAAATCATACTGGTGCATTGAATGTGTTTGTGAGTTTAGAGAAATCGAAAACACCACTCGACACCTTAATGAATCGTATCAATCGCCGTTTGAGAGCACTACCCGAAGGAATGTTGGCAACTGATATTTATGTGGGTGGATTTAACCGCTTCGGAAAAGAAATTGAGTTTGGTTTGACGTCTTCTGATGAAAAAGCGCTTCAAAGTGCTCGTGGTGAAATGAAGAAACAACTTGGACAAATTGATGGCGTAATCAACATCAAAGACAATATGCCTCCTGGAAAAAATGAGGTGGACATCAAGCTAAAACCGATGGCTGAAATGTATGGCATTTCGAAAGGTGAAATTTTAAATCAAATTCGCCAGGGATTTTTCGGACAAGAAGCGCAGCGTGTGATTATTGGAACAGATGAAGTTAAAATCTGGGTGCGTTATCCGATTGAAGACCGAAATAGCTTGTATGATTTGGAGAATTTACGTATCAAAAATGCCCAAGGCGCGGCAATTCCGTTGCGAGAAATTTGCGATTTTGAAATAGGTCGTGCTCCTGAAAGTTTGAAGCGTAGAAATGGGCAGCGAATTGTGAAAATTGACGCTGAATCAACAGATAGAGACAAAGTTGCCAAAATCAACACCGCTATTTTCGATTCCTTGGTTCCTAAAATTACCAAACTCTACCCTACCGTTTCCGCCTTAAAACTAGGACAATTTGAGCGCAGCCAAAAAACTGGAAATTCGATGCAGTATGTCATTCTCGCTTGTTTGTTTATCATTTTTATGATTCTAACATTGCATTTCAACAACTTATCTCAGGCATTTTTAATTATGCTCGTTATTCCAGCTGGAATTGGTGGTGCGATTCTCGGACACGGTTTAGTGGGAATTCCTGTTTCGATTTTATCCGTTTTTGGAATCATCGCTTTACTCGGCGTATTGGTGAATGACGCGATTGTTTTCCTCGACCGCTACAATGATGTATTGATTGAAGGTTACACACCAAAAGAAGGTGTTATTGAAGCAGCAATTTCACGCTTTAGACCAATTTTGTTGACTTCACTTACCACAGTTGCTGGACTTTTACCATTGATTGCTGAAAAAAGTATGCAAGCTCAATTCCTAATTCCAATGGCAACTTCCATCGCTTTCGGAATCTTGTTCGGAACCATTTTCATCCTCTTCTTCTACCCTGCTGCCATTCTTTTCTGGAACGATCGCGCACGCCTTACTAGATGGATTTGGACAGGAAAGAAACCTACCGAATTAGCAGTTGAACCTGTTCTTAAATTGAATAACCACGAAGACGACGACCATGAAATTTAATATCCTATTTTCCTTTATTGTTCTTTCCGTTCAGTTTGTTTTTGGGCAAACGGTTCAACGAACAATTACAGCTAAGGACGCTGTCTTTATGGCTTTAGATAAAAACTACAAAGTGCAAGTCGCTAAAAAACAAGAAGATATTGCCATTAAAAACAATACGTGGTCAGAGGCTGGCGCTTTTCCAACAGTAACTTTGAACGTAGGTTTTAACAATACGATTCAAGACAATACCAAAAACCCTTTCACCTTTGTACCTGGTGTATTTTTATCTTCTTCCTTTGCTCCCAACTTGAGTTTGAACTACAATATTTTCAGTGGTTTTGCTGTGAAAATGTCAAAAGAAAGGTTGGAACAATTAGAAGCACAAAGTAATGGAAACGCGCTTGTAATTATTGAATCAACCATTCAGGACGTACTAAAAGCTTATTACACAGCGAAATTACAAGAAGAAAAGTTGAAATTATTGAAAGAAATAAAAGCTAATTCTTCTAAAAGATTGAAGTATTACGAAGTAAAAGATAAATACGCCAAAAGTAGTTCGTTGGAATTGTTACAATTTAAAAATCAATACCTTACAGACAGCACGAATTACCTATTACAAGAAATATCTTATCGCAATTCACTAAGAAATTTACTTTTGTTAATGAATAATTCAGAAGATCCATCCGAGGAGGACTTTGTAGCTTTGTCGGATTCTTTGAACATTACTTATCCAGAATTAGATTTATCACAAGCAAAATCAGAACTGAAAAGCAACAATCAGCAACTCAAAAATCAATACATCGCACTGGAACTTCAAAAAACGACTACAGAATACCAACGTTCATTTTTGTACCCTACCTTGAGTTTTCAAGCAGGAGTTTCGCCCACTGAAAGTTGGTTGCGCAATTTAAACAACTCCGAACAAAAGTTTAATACACAAGTAATTAACTACAGTGGAAACTTGAATCTACGCTATTCACTTTTCAATAATTGGAAAAATAAACGCGCTGTAGAAGTTTCTCAAATTCAGGAAGAAATCGCCACTTTGAATTCAGAAAGTTTATATAAATCTTTGGCAGTAACCTTAACAAATCTTTCTGACTTGTTTCAAATCCGCAAAGAACTGGTAAACGTTTCCGAACAGAATTTCATCTACGCCACAAAAGCGTGGGAATTGGCACAAAAACGTTTTGAAAATGGAACGCTATCTTCATTTGAGTTATTGAGCTTTCAAAATGCTTACCAAAACACGTTGATTCAACATTTTGACAATCAATTCAATAAACTCGACACTTTCTTAGAAATTTATAAAATGACTGGGAAGTTGGCTTTGGAGTATAAAAAGAATTGAGAATGTAGAATTTAGAATGGAGAATTTAGAATGGAGAATGGAGAATTTAGAATGTAGAATGGGAAATGAGGAATGGAGAATTGGCTCGCTAACTTTACTATCCTACTAAAACTTTCTTTTGGCGCCTAATCCTGCAATCCGCTATATCTCCTACAAGGTTTGAAAGAAACCTTCGTCGGAGGATGCCGCTTCTATCAGGGGCGTGTGATCTTGAGTTGACTTTAATATTTCTATCATTGAACTTTTCGTTTTTCAAAATCAAGTATGTTACTTATAATCTGTTGACATAAAGTATGCAGTTTGTGACTTTTGTTAAATGGATATCAAACTAGCAATTGGTCAGCGCATCAAAGACCTTAGAAACAAAAAAGGAATTTCCCAGGGAAAATTAGCTGAGTTTTCGGAATTTAATATTTGTTTTTTCAATTCGCCACGTCGGAGCAATAAATAAAAGGTGCCATTTTTTCCCAACACTATAACTTCGTTACAATCAAAAAATAGTATCTTAACAGCCTCTAATAAAATACAATTTGTAGATGAAGTTAATTGAATTGAAACCAAGAATTGCGCTGAATAAAGCGTACTTAAAGATAAAACCGAATCGTTCTGATATTGAACAATTTAAAACCAATTTAATTCAATTACTCGACAGAACAAATGACTCTGAATCGGAAGAATTTCACAAGAATTTGGTGATTGATTTCTTAAAAAAAACCTATTACGATCCCAACCATTTTATCAATACCAAAGGCAGAAATGACCTTGTTATTCACAATAGTTCGGATGCGAAAAGTACTGTAGGAGTTATCATTGAAGCGAAGAAACCGACGAATAAAGCAGAAATGATTTCCAGTAAAAAGCTGAATGTAAAGGCTTTTCAAGAGCTGGTTTTGTATTTTTTACGCGAAAGAATCACACATAAAAACTTAGAAGTTAAACACCTTGTTGCCACAAATATTAACGAATGGTACATTTTTGAAAGTGCGCTTTTTGAAAAATTATTTGCGCAAAACAAAACCTTCGTCAAACAATTTGAAGATTTTGAAGCTGGTCGTTTGTCAGGAAAAACCACTGATTTCTTTTACAAAGATGTTGCTGAACCGTTCATCGCTTCTCTAAAAAATGACATTGAATACACGTTTTTTGATATTCGTGAGTACGAAAACCCATTGCGCAATAACGATTCAAAGGACGACAATAAGTTAATCTCACTTTTCAAATTACTTTCTCCCGAGCATTTACTGAAACTACCATTTGCAAACGATAGCAACAGTTTAGACAAACGTTTTTACGGCGA
>JBILQY010000142.1:0-6500 GCA_044372955.1 Crocinitomicaceae bacterium
ATCCGTGGCAATTTATTTGAGCATCCGTGTCAAAAAAGCATAGATTAATTCATTTTCATCCGTGCATCCGTGGCAATTTATCTTGAGCATCCGTGTCAAAAAACTAACTGAATAATCCTTAGCTTTTTAAAAAGCCATAAATCCTTTCACAAACTTCACCCAACTTTTCAGGTAAAACGTCTTTTCCCCAAGGATGTGTCGCTCCAAAAACGTGGTCGGCTTCTGAAATAGTAATGCGTTCTGTTTTTAACCATTTTGCGATTAGTTTTCCTTCTGAACTAGGAACGCTCGTATCTTGGTCGCCGTGAATGACTAAAACTGGAATTTTAATTGATTCACAAGCTTTTCGAATGTTCAAACGATCTTCATTTGCTTTGAAATCTTCATAAAGTGAATAATAATTCGGAAGGTTTTGCTTTGTTCTTGAGTTGGCAACGTAACGAACGCCCGTTTTTTTCCATTCTTCCAATGCCTCTCCAATTGGAAAACGTGAAACTATGTCACAAATGGCTGCAAGTGTAATTGTTCGTTGAATGCGTTTGTCTTCGTTGCTTGCTAACAATACAATTCCACCGCCACGTGAATGTCCAATGAGATTGACTTTATATGGAACAGTAATTTTCGTTTCCAACCAATCCAATACAGCAATTAAATCTTTTAATTCTTTGGAATATGTGTTTTCGCCAAAGGCTTGTTCATCGGGAAAATCATTACCATTTTCAACCGTTCCTCCATTGTGTGTCGCGTTGTATTTACAAAAACCAAATCCTTTTTTTGTGAAATAATTTTGCATTAAATTCCAAGCACCCCAATCTTTAAATCCCATAAATCCATGCACAAAAACGATTAATTCGCCATTGAAATTTTTAGGAACAATTAAGTCGATTAAACTTTGACGATTGTTGGAGCCGGTGTAAATCATATTTCGGAATTGAAAATGTAAAATGAAAAAGGTTGAATTTTTGTTTTGTTCAAAGAAGGTAAATTTAGGTAAACATTGGCATAAAATGTAGATTTATTTGGCACTAAAATTTGCTTGTGAATAAGAAAGAAACCCAAATTTGATTTAGTTTTTTTTAACATTAATTTTGTTTACACCTAAAAAATAGATAGTTTTGATTCTAATCAACTTGAATTAATAACTAATTTTTTCTACCGTGATCAAAAAAAAAATAGCTTTCATTTTACTTTTTGTACTTTATACAATTAATTTATCTGCTCAGAATTCAATTTCAGGAGTAGTTTATGATGACTTTTCTAAAAAACCTTTAGAAAGTGTAAAAATTAAAGTGGTTGGGGCAAATAATGGTGCCATCTCAGACGATAAAGGTCGATTTACAATTTCAAATGTTGGTTCAACTTTTCCAATAAGTTTAACTTGTACCATGTTTGGCTATGTTCAAGCTGATGTAGTTGTGAAAAATCAAAATGATAGTATCATCATTCGAATGAATCCAGATAATGTTAAAGTTCTTGGTGAAGTAAGTGTAAAAGGATTTACAAATGAAAAAGAGAAAGTTTCAGCTTTATCAGTTGAAACGATGTCCTTAGCTGAAATTAAAGCAACCCCAGCTTTGGATTTTTACGAAGGATTAAGCCACATGAAAGGTGTTGATTTAACTTCTGCTAGTATTGGTTTTAAGGTAATCAACACACGTGGTTTCAATTCTACGTCACCTGTTCGAACCTTACAATTAATTGATGGTGTGGATAATGCCTCACCTGGTCTTAGTTTTTCTTTGGGTAATTTTCTTGGAGCTTCTGAACTAGATCTTATGCAAGTAGATATTATTTCTGGTGCAAGTTCTGCTTTTTATGGCCCCAATGCTTTTAATGGAGTAATTAGTATGAACACGAAAAGTCCATTTAAATTTCAAGGATTCAGTGCAAGTGTTAAAGCAGGGGAACGTTTTTTATCAGAATATGCTGTTCGTTATGCTAAAGCCTATAAGTTTAAAAAAGGAAGAGATGTATTTGCTTACAAAGTTAATGTAGCATACATGCGTGCAAATGACTGGGAGGCAAGTAATAGCAATTCTGTGGAAGGTCTAGATACGGATATAAATAATCCGGGTGGTTATGATGCTGTTAATAGATACGGTGATGAAAACCTTTCCCCAAATATCAATAATGCTAATGATTTAAGTGCTGTTTGGCAAACTCCTGGTTTGAGACGTTGGCACAGAACAGGATATTGGGAAAAAGATATCGTTGACTACAAAACAGAGAATTTAAAAGCTTCAGGGGCAATGCATTTCATGCTAACACCGAAATTAGAGTTAATTTTTGCGTCAAATTTTGGAACGGGAACAACAGTTTACCAAGGCGACAATCGTTTCAGTTTGAAAGATATTTTGTTTTTTCAAAATCGAATTGAAATTCAGAAAAAAGATGATTTTTTTATTCGTGCCTATGCTACTAATGAAGACGCTGGAAATTCTTATGATGCGGTTTTAACAGCTTTTTTATTACAAGATGCGGCTGCAAGTGATGCTAATTGGCAAAATAGATACCGACAATATTGGTCAAGCCAAATTACGAGTCGTGTTAGAGCCTTAGATCCAAGTGTTCAATGGACCCCTGTTGTTGGTTCACCTGCAGATTATGATGCAATTAATGCAGTAATTGATGCAAATCAAGATTCAATGTTCGTTTGGCATCAAGAGGCACGTGAATTTGCCGATGGTGAGTTTAGTAATTTACAAATGCAAGATTATTTTGAGCCTGGTACACAACGATTTGATTCCTTATTGGCGGATATAACAACAAAAACTTCCTTCTTAGAGGGTGGGTCGAGAATTGTAGATAAATCAGCACTTTATCACCTTCATGCAGAGAAAATTTTCAACACCTCATTTGCTAAATTTACAATTGGCGGTAATGGTAGGATTTACACACCTAAATCGGGAGGTTCACTTTTCAGCGATACCAATGGTGTTCGAATTATTAACAGAGAATTTGGTTTTTATGCAGGTATGGACAAGAAATTTGCAGATGACAAATTGATTTTTAGAGCAAGTATTCGAGTTGATAAAAATCAAAACTTTGACTTTTTACCTTCACCTGCTGCATCTTTAATTTGGCAACCAAATAAACAACATACAATTAAAGGAACGGTTACCTCTGCCATTCGTAATCCTACTTTACTTAACCAATATATGTATTACAATGTTGGAAGAGCAAAATTGGTTGGAAATATAAATGGGTATGATTCGCTTGTAACAGTTGAATCGATTAGAGATTGTTATTCAACATTGATCCCTAACATTGATACATTAGACTATTTTAATTTAGATCCAATTAGACCTGAAAGTGTGAAATCATTTGAATTAGGATACAAAGGAATGTTCTTTAATAAGTTGTTTGTTGATCTTGGATATTACTTTAATAGTTACACCAATTTTATAGGTTTCGTGAATGGTGTAGATGTTTTTGTTACTCCAAATAATACACTTATCATTCAAGATGTTTATAGAATTGCTACAAACTCTAAGGAAAGAATTACAACACAAGGAATCACTATTGGATTGAATTACTATATTAATGATTATTTAGCTGTAAACGGTAATTATTCATGGAACGAACTAAGAAAAGCATCAGAGGATCCAATAATTCCAGCATACAATACGCCAGAAAACAAATTCAATTTTGGATTTCAAGGAAAGGATTTAGCGATCAAAAAAATTAATGGTATAGGATTTAATGTCAATTACAAGTGGATTCAAGGCTTTTTGTCAGAAGGTTCACCCCAGTTTACTGGAAATATTCCTTCCTATGGTTTATTGGATGCTCAAGTGAATAAGTTAATTGAAAAGGCAAAATTGACAGTAAAACTTGGTGCTTCTAATGTTTTAAATAATAGAGTTTTGCAAGTTTATGGTGGTCCTTACGTAGGAAGAATGGTTTATGTTTCCCTAGCATTTGATACCAATGCCAAAAAATAATTGGATGTTTAGATTATAATTAGTAGTTTTAGTAACAATTTAAAAAATAAAATATGAAAAAAACAATTTTACCCTTAGTTGTAACGCTTCTAACTTTTACCTCGGCAATTGCCCAAAATCAAAGGTATGTTGATGAAGTATTTACCAATTTCACTGTGCAAAACAATATTGTTTACAGTGTAAATAATTCAGTTATTGCTGCGTCACAAGGCGTTCCTTATGTTGAAACAGGAACAATTCCACAAGCTCCTGCATTGGTTTTTGACTTGTATGAACCAGAAAATGATACTGAAACTGAAAGACCATTAATAATTATGTTGCATACGGGAACTTTCTTACCGATTATCTATAATGGTAATCCAACAGGAGCTCGCCAAGATTTTGCAACAACAAGAATTTGTCAAAGCTATGCTAAAAGAGGTTATACAGTTGCAAATTTAGAGTATCGTTTGGGATGGAATCCAGCTGCGCCTACACAAGCAGATAGAGCTGGAAGTTTAATGAAAGCTGTTTATAGAGCTATTCAAGATACTAAAAGTGCTGTTCGTTTCTTTAGAAATGATTATGAAAATGGAAATCAATGGGGAATTGACACTTCAAGAATCATTCTTTGTGGTCAAGGTTCAGGTGGTTGGATTGCTTTAGGTTATTCAACAATCGATAAATTATCTGAAGTTCAATTACCTAAATTTTTAGATGCAAATGCGATGCCATTGGTTGATACAACAGTTATTGGCGATTGGGACGGAATTGGTGGAGAATTCAATATCGAAACGAATTTAGGTTATTCAAATGATATTCACATGGTTTGTAGCATGGGTGGTGGAATGGGAGATTTAAGCTGGTTAGAAGCTGGTGATGTTCCTACAATTGCTGTTCATTGTCCAACAGATCCAGTTGCAACTTATACAACAGGTGATGTGGCAATTGCTTCTATTGGTGTTGTTACTACTGACATCAGCGGAAGTTACGATGTTCTTAAAAAAGCAAATCTACTCGGAAACAATACTGTGTTCAATACAATAAATGCTGGAAATGATCCATATACAGTAGCCGCACGTACAGCTTCTCAAAATGCAGAAGGTCTTTCTGATATTGGAGGAACAGAAATTGGTGCACCAGTTGACAACCTTTTCCCTTTCTTGACAGGAAATCCATTTGAAGCTTCACCTTGGGATTTCTGGGATTCTACAACAACTGTAAATACAGCTATTGCTTTAGGTTTACCTGCATCTCAAGGAACTCAAGCACACGTTTCTGGTAAACAACAAAATCCTGATATGAGTATGGCAAAATCAATGGCTTATATTGATTCAACTTTAGGGTTTTTCTGTAGAAGAATTGTTAGAGCAACTAATTTAGATGGATTGAATAGCATTAGCGAAATTTCAAATACAATTGCTTCTGTACAACTATATCCAAACCCAGCAAGTGCAAATACAACAATTAGCATGGTATTAGAAAATGAAGCAAAAGTTGAAATGCGTTTAATGGACCTTTCAGGAAAAGTTATGACTGCAAAAAACTATGGTTCTTTAGCTGGTTCATGGTCTGAAAGTATTACCACGGCAACTTTCAGCGCAGGAATCTACCTTGTTGAATTAACAATTGATGGCACGAAGGTGACCAGAAGATTAGTTGTTGAATAATAAGTTTTTACAAACTATACTAAAGGCTATCTCGATTGAGGTAGCCTTTTTTGTTTCGTTCTAAAATTGGGTATCAATTTTTCGAAAAGATGAGGTCATCATTAACTCGAATTTTTTAAAACAAAAAAGGCTCCTTTTGGGAGCCTTTATAATGATTTGAAGTTCGATTAATAATAAATCGCTCTTCTAACTTTAGAAACATATTTTGCTAAACGAATAACTTGTTTTGTATAACCAAACTCATTATCGTACCAAGCATAAAGAACAACATTTTTATTGTCTTTAGAAACGATTGTTGCATTTGAATCAAAAACTGAACAACATGTATTTCCGATGATATCACTTGAAACTAATTCAGGGTCAAATGAATAATAAATTTGATTTACTAAATCTCCGTTCAAAGCTGCATCTTTAATCAAAGCGTTCACTTCTTCAACCGATGTAGAGTTAGCCAATTCAAGACTTAAAATTGCCAATGAACCATTTGGTGTTGGTACACGAACAGCATTTGCAGTTAATTTATCTTTCAATTCAGGAATAACTTTCGTCACTGCATTTCCAGCACCAGTTGAAGTGATAACCATATTTACAGCTGCAGAACGTCCACGTCTTGGTTTTTTGTGCATGTTATCCAATAAATTTTGGTCATTGGTGTAAGCATGAACTGTTTCAATGTGTCCTTTTACAACTCCGTATTTGTCATTGATTACTTTCAGTACAGGAGAGATTGCATTGGTTGTGCAAGAAGCAGCTGAGAAAATATTTTCATTCTCTACATCTAAAGTTCCTTGATTGATACCATAAACCACATTTGGAATTTCTTTTCCTGGTGCAGTTAACAATACTTTTCCAGCACCTTTTGCTTTCAAATGTCTTGACAAAGCTTCACGATTAGTGAAAACCCCTG
>JBILQY010000005.1:0-23373 GCA_044372955.1 Crocinitomicaceae bacterium
GTAAAAGTAACAGGCGCACCTTCTCAAGGTATTTCTCCTGCTCATTTTGGGATTTTTTACGACGATTTACGCAATCCAAAATCTGGTGGAACAGGACATACAATGGTGGTTTGCGACAACCAAATGGTTCCGTATGTGAATCAGAAGGTTTGGGGGGAATGGATTTGAAAGAATGTAGAATAAAATAAAACTTGTAAAATGATAAATTTAAAAGCATATAGATTTAATAGTGAAGAACTTATAGCTATAAACCAATTAAAAGATCTTTTTGAAGGCAATGGTTATATTTTGGATCGTTTTCCTGAAGTATATTATGATGATTATGATAAGTTATCATTTGATAAAAATTTAGAGAGTCAAGAGGAAGATACTCCGGACTATTTGGCTGTTTATTTCTATGAATTTGAATCTGAAAAATCTCATTCTACTTTGGAAGGTAGAATTGTTTTATTTAAGGATAGAATTGAAAATTTTGCAATTAGAAAGAAAATTGATATTGAAGATGTTAGATACATTTTGTTGATGCATGAGTTAGGACATTGGTTGTGTCATAGTCCAAAATACAATAATAGGAATTGGAGTTTAGGTTATGGAGTTAAAAACAAAAAAACTCATGAATCACTTGCACAATTAATTGCTTATTGGATGGCTGATGGGAAAATAGATAAAGAAGCAATTTTAAATGAATATTTAACTCCAAAAAATAAAACAAACCCTTACTATTTGTACAATAATTTAAAGGATAAATCAAAATCTGAAATATTGGATAAAATAATTTCATTACGTGAAAACTATTTTTTAAGTGATGAAAGTATGTATCAGTTCCTTCTAGAAAAAGAAAAAAAGACAATGTTTGAATTCTTAATTAGTTTCTTTTATTACGACATAAAAATACCTGAAGAAATTAAAAAATTGTTTAATGATTCTGATTTCCCAGTAAATTATCGAGACTATTCAGAAGAGATTGTTCTTTTAGACAATGAAGAAAGTCCAAAGAAATTTGATGATTTGTTTCTGCTTAAAGTAGAAAGAAGACTTAAATTAAAAGAAGATTTAGGAAGATTTGTTTCCGGTGATACATTAAAAAAGCGTATCCTTTATTTTTACGAATATGATGACTTGTATTTTAAAAAAGTATTCGATTTATTTTATAATAAAAGGGGGGGGATCACTGGTGCTAAATTTGACCTGTAATAAAAAAATAATTACAACCACTTATTTCACCAAGTTTATCAAAAACGACACACTCTTGTCACTCCACAATTGACATCCCCTTAAAATTGCTTTTCCTTTGCTTAAACTTTAAAATTTATAGCCATGGAAAAGCACTTTTTTACCGAAAAAAATCAATTGTACTTTGCTGAGTTGAAGGCAGAAAAAATGAGTAAGTGGGAGTTAAAACTTTTTTCACTTTTTATTTTTAGCATCATGTTAATTTCATCACCCATTGGTGCGTTTTTTCTCTCATTGTTTTTCTTTTTATTACCCGCTTTTGTTCATTTTTTGATTTTTGATTTTCATTTGAACATGGTACTAATTATGTTAGGGGCACATTTCGTGTATTATAAGTGTTTCTTCAAAGCATATTACGAGCGAGAGCTGTTGCCTGATTTTTATGTGATGAAAGAATCCAATCAAATTCTAAAAAACCGATTAAAAAACCAGAATTATAATTAATTTCACTTTTTGTTTAACCCTTAAAATTTATCTTATGTCTAGTTTATCTAATTCTCCGTTTTTATCTTCAAAAAGCTTTTTAAATACCATCAAGTATCTAAAAATAGCCTTTTTCATCCTTTTAGTTTTAGGAAGTATTTTCAAATCACTTTTTTTACTCGGTATCCTTAAAGATCCTTTTGTGTTGAAAGATTTATTGCTCATAGCAGGAATTGCTGGACTTGCTATTATTTACGTAATATCGTCACTTAACAAAAAAGGTGTTTTAATTATTGCTTTTAATTATTTAATCGCACTATTTCTAATAGGAACACTCTTTTTCTTTTCTGGTTACCCTGGAGGAAAAACAATGCTCTATTTATCGATGGGGATAATTCCACTATTAATTTTGGCTATTTCTTTTGGAAAAAAATCAGAAAATGAAAATGGAATTACTGTTGATGAATTACTTTGGTTAGTTGCTATTTTGTTTGTTTTGATATTCGGTTTAATAGCGCGTATAATTTATTTGGGTTCACTAATTCCACCAATACATTAAATAGATTTATGTCATTTAATTACGCAAATATCCTCGACAAAACACCCTGCTTCGCTTTAATTAAGAACTTATCTTTCATTGAAAACAATCCTGAAAATGGAATTGAAAGTGGAGATATTGTTACCCTTTCAACTGAATTGAGTCCACTACTTGCTGAGTTGAGCAAAGAGAATGCAGATTCTACAACTGAAATTTATTTTTTTGGAGGAACAGACGAAAACAAACTTTTTTATTTTCTGAAGACTTATTTTGAAAAACATCATTTGACCAATGATTTAGATGAATTATTAAGAGACATTCGTTTTGATTTTTTAGAACGAATGGATTCATTTGAAGGTGGTATAAAAGTGCATCCGTACGATTTGTGGCATAAGTTTTTACAATTCTTATACCATCAAGACGAAATTACAGAACAACTTCTTGAAGAATATTTATCTGACAAGTATTTTTAAGACTTTGAAAAAAGTAATAAAAGTCGATTATTTTTCAAAAACTACTCCAACCAACTCTTTCAAATGCATACGAAGATCTGTGGTAATTTCTTGATGTAACTCAGCAAATGATTTCTTTTCTGGACTTTCGATGAAATATTCTGTTGCATTTAAATATGAATCGTGTATAAATCTCGAAAGCTTGATTTTACCTATTTCGAGTATTTCTTTTGGAATAGAATACTCTGTAATCAAATTCTCTATCATTGCCTCGTCTCTTTCTAGTTCATTAGCGTAATTTTCATCCCATGATTTGGAAAGACTATTACTCCAGAGATAACAAATAATCGCTTTATTGTCTTTTGTAACTGATGGTGGTAAAATATAAAAAAAGAACGTGCCATCTCGCTCATCTGACAAGTGTTTATACCAACTGTGTTCATTTGTAAACAAACGAATGAATCTATCAATGTCATCGTTGGTCGGTGCTTCGTAGTTTCTAATTAATTCGAGATAGGATTCTGTGACCATTCTTGAAATTTTATATTACAAAAATAAAATTTACTGTTGTTATATTTTATGGTTCTGTTCGTAATTCAAGTCAATCTCTAAATATTTCACCATGAGCATCAAGAAAGAACTCCATCAAAATTCAATCATCCAAGCAATCAATTCCATATTCATGGCCTCAAAAGACAGTCAGCTTGATGATCTTCAATTTGAAAATGTGAACACTGAATTATCGTTAGTGATGAACTACCTCAATCTCAATCATCTACAAACCATTTTGTTCTCTAATGTTTGTATTCTAAAAATGACAGGGAAAAGCACAGATGCGTCTGAGATTTCTAAGCACCTCAATATATCTTCCATTGACTTTTTACCTTATAAAGATGATTTAGAAAGTTTAATCAAAAGCGGACTACTCATACGCAAGCACAATCGTCGCTATTATGATGATTTCATTCGTTATAAATCCTATTCCATCAATGAAAACTTGATTCATGCCATCATCCACAATTTACCTTGTCCAAGTTTTGAAGAAAAAGCAACTACTAGTACGATTGATGTTTTAGAAACGGTTCATGAATTTATAAAACTTACAATCGACGAAGAATTGGATAAGTTTGAGTTACAAAAAGAAGTAAAGGATTTGCTTTCGAAGAACAAACATTTACCCATCATCGCTCACTTGTCCAACCTGGATTTAAAAGTAGAATATATAACGTTTCTATTTTTTCTTATTTGGAAAAGCCTTTATGGTAGTACTTCTGAATCAATTGATGAAATTATCGACGTTTTAAATGAACGTGGTTCCGATAAAATTAAGATGACTCAGGCAATTATGTCTGGAAATGACCCACTTAGTAAATTAGATTTAATCGAATTAAAAGAAGGTCGTTTTGTGAATGATTTGGAAGTTGGATTGACTGAAAAAACAATCGAGATTTTAAAGCTTGAAAACATCAGTATTCACACCTCCAAAAATAAAAATCAACGCACCCTTACACCTCATGAAATTGTTGCCAAAAAGATGTTCTTCAATGCAGATGAAGCAGCCCACGTGGAACGTATCGAAAACGTATTGACAGAGGAAAATTACCAATCCATTGTTAAAAGATTACAATCTTCGGGAATGAGTCCTGGCGTGAATATTTTGTTTCATGGTGCGCCTGGTACCGGAAAAACAGAGAGCGTGCTGCAAATTGCTAAAGCTACCGGTCGTGAAATCATGAAAGTTGAAATCAGTCAAACAAAATCGATGTGGTTTGGTGAATCGGAAAAAATCATCAAGCGCATCTTTAAAAATTATGAAATTCTTCAAAAGCAATTAAAATCAACACCCATTTTGTTTTTCAATGAAGCAGACGCTATTTTAGGAAAACGTAAAAGTGTAGACAGCGGAAACACTGCTCAAACGGAAAATGCCATTCAAAACATCTTATTGGAAGAATTGGAAAACTTCAAAGGCATTTTTATGGCCACCACCAATTTGACGAATAACCTGGATAAGGCTTTCGATAGACGCTTTCTTTTTAAGGTGGAATTTAAAAATCCGAGTATTGAAGCTGCTGCCAATATTTGGAAAAGTAAACTGCCATTTTTAAAGAAAAAAGACGCATTATTCTTGGCTGAAAAATTTCCATTTTCTGGCGGACAAATTGACAATATCGCCAAAAAGAGTGAAATAGAATTTGTACTCAACAATAAAAGACCATCACTTTCAGAAATCTCCACCTATTGTCACGCAGAAGATTTATCCAAAAAAGAAAACTCTTTCGGGAAAATTGGTTTCTAACACCAGTAAATTGCCTGAACTACTTTGATTATAAAAATAGTTCAGGCAATATCATTTATGCTCTGAGTTAATTTCCGTTCAAATTAATGAGTAGAAGTCAAATTTTATGCTTTACCTCAAAAGTCTAGTTCAAACTCCCATGTGCAATTTTGAAGTTCATTTCTTAAAGCAGACAAATTTTTTATCAAATCTTCAAATGATGGAGGTTTTTTTTCATAAATCATATCATCCTTCATTTTCGAATAGTCAGCTTTCCAATCATTAATAACTTCATCAGGTGGAATTGGATTGAGTGTATTTGGGTTGTGGAAATTATAATTGACTCCACCGATTTTTGAGAATTTATAGCGATGGTTTACAATGGTTTCATACAACTCTTTATCATTATATTAAACCGAATATATAATATTACAAAAATTATTATATTTGTGTATGAAAAAGACACAAATAACATCAATGACAACTTCTGAGATTGAAGAATTATTGAAATCAAAAGACGATTACAAAGTAGCTTTGCGATTATTGTGCATGCTATCATTATCCAAAGGTGAAAGTACTCGAAAAACACAGGATTTAATTCGCTTGAGTCACAATCAAATTGCCATATGGGCTAAACGTTTTAATAGTGAAGGAATAGATGGACTGAAAGACAAAACGAAATCAGGAAGAAAATCTAAGTTAAATTCCGAACAGCTTGATTGGTTGCGTAATTTAATCCTGAATAGGAGTCCATTGGAATTTGGGTACAATACTGAAATCTGGACTGCTCCAATGCTAATAGAACAAATACAAAATAACTGTAATGTAAAATATTCGGACGATGCGATTTATATCATCCTAAAAAACAAGTTAAACTTACGCCACAAAAAAAGCAAGGGGTTTTATGCAGAAGCTAACGAGAAGAAACGCGAAGACTTTGTTGAGACTTTAAAAAAAACTCCTAGAAGCACCTAGTGAAGATGTGTTTTTATTCCAGGATGAAATAAGTTTAAGTAATACAGCTACCTTGTCTTATGCATGGAGCGCTAAAGGTGAACAGCCTAAAGTTCAACAAAAACAAAGCAAGCGAGAAAGATTAACACTCTTTGGGTCAGTAAATCCAATCAGTGGTGAATGTATCGTGCAACAAGCAGAAAGAGGAAATGCTATAACATTTAAAAAATATCTAAAAAAAGTACTAAACACCTATAAAAATAGTAATGGAAAAATATACATGATATTAGATAACGTAAGGTTTCATCATGCTAAAATTTTAAAACCATTTCTGCAAAAACACAAAGATAAATTAGAGTTAATGTTTTTACCTGCCTATAGTCCAGATCTAAATCCAATCGAAAGAGTTTGGTGGTATATGCGTAAAAAAATAACACACAATAGATATATCAAAACAATGAAGGAGCGAATGGCGGCATTCTGGAAAATGTTTTCTCACTTCCAAAAACCAAACGAAGAAATTATTCAAGTATGTAATATAAATTTTTCGGTTTAATATAAATCCATTATTTCCTCTTTTTTTAAAGGAGTTTCAAAATTGAATCTCGGTCGAATTTTACCAGCCGCTGATTCATCGAATTTGTTAAAAGACATTCAGAATTTTTATGCAATGTAGGATTTTGAATCTAATTTACAAACTCTAAATGCTTATTTATAAAGGTTTTAAAGAAGAATAAACAAGAGAGTATTTATTCGATAATTTAGAATATTATAATTTGAAAACAAAGACAATCAGTCTTCTCATATAGGTACTTGATTAAAGATAACTTTTTTAAAGCTCAGGTCTAATTATTGTGTTGATTTTTCCTAAATCAGCACTCCACTCTTTTCGTGAAGATGCATCGAATGAAAGATGTAAAAAAGTTGCTGTTTTTAAATGAATCATTTCTCCAGAAAAATAAGATGCAAGGTCTGAAATTCCTTCGTTATGTCCGATGATTAACAGATCTTTGTTGCTATCAGCATTCCAAATTAGATTTCTTATTTCTTGCGATGAAGCCAAGTAAAGTTCATTTTTAAACTCAATGTTCTGAGAAGGAAAATGTTCATCAATTAATGAAAGAGTTTGTTTCGTTCTAATTGCATCTGAACACCAAATCGTAACATCTTTAAAATCGAAATCTGCTAAAATTTTTTGTAATTCTAAACCTTGTTTTTGTCCTTTTTCAGCCAATTTTCTATCGAAATCTCTTCCCGAACTGGCCGTTTTTTCTGTTTTTGCATGACGAATTAAGAACAGATTCACAGGATTGTGTTTTTAAGTAAATAATTTCCTATTTTGTGAATGTAAGGAGATGTTAAACTATTTTCAAGTAACATCAGATGTTCAATTCTATGACAATCTGTTCCGATGAAATCAAATTCACCAGCATCTATTAGTCGTTCAGCTTGCTTTTTAATATCAGGTCCATAATGACCAGAAAGCGAATTGATGTTGATTTGAATATTAATTCCTTTTTGTCTCCATTCGATTGCTCGATCAATTTTTCCAAGGTAATACATGTAGCGTTCGAAATGTGCAACCACGGGACGATAACCTCGTGATTGCAATTCGAAAAACATTTGGTCAATATATTGCGGGGGTGAATGAAAAGCAAATTCTAATAAAACATAATTATCGCCAAATGTTAGTAAGTCTTTCGCTTTGATTTTCGCAACAAATGTTTCATCAAAATAGTATTCTGCCGCTGCATCAATTTCAATTGTTAATCCTACTTTTTTGATTTCAGCCCTCACATCTGCCAATCCAGCAAGTATATTTTCTGAGGTGTTAGGAAAACTATCCGACATGACATGCGGAGTCGTAATCACTTTTTTATAACCTAATTCTTGAAATTTGGCTAACATCGCAATAGTTTGATCCATTGTTTGTGAGCCATCATCAATTCCAGGAATTAAATGACTGTGAATATCAACTTTAAACCTTGATAAATCAAATGGTTGTAATACTTCTTTTTTCTTCTGAAAAAAATTGAAAATTCCCATTAAATTTCTCTGTTTGAATACATTTTTTGGTAATACTCTTTATAGTCTCCACTCGTAATTCGATTAACCCATTCTGAGTTATTCAAATACCAGTCAACTGTTTTTTCTAGTCCTTCTTCAAATGTTATAGAAGGTGTCCAACCAAGTTCATTTTCCAATTTAGAGGCATCAATTGCATAGCGTTTATCATGTCCTGCACGATCTACCACATAGGTAATTAATTTCTCAGATTCTCCGGCAGTTCTACCTAATTTTTTATCCATCATGCGGCACAAGAAAAGCACTAATTCGATATTAGTCCATTCATTAAGTCCACCAACATTGTAAGACTCACCAACTCTTCCTTGATGAAAAATTTTATCGATAGCGCTTGCATGATCTTCTACCCACAACCAATCACGGATATTATCTCCTTTTCCATAAACAGGAAGCGGTTTACTATTTTTGATATTGTCAATCATTAAAGGAATCAATTTCTCTGGGAAATGGTGACTTCCGTAGTTATTGGAGCAGTTTGACATTTTAATAGGCAAATCATACGTATGGTAAAAGGCCATAACAAAATGATCTGAAGATGCTTTTGACGCTGAATATGGACTTCTTGGATCATACGGAGTTTCTTCTGTAAATAATCCTTCATCACCTAAACTTCCGTAAACCTCATCCGTTGAGACATGGTGAAAAACATGACCTTCTTCTTTGCCCCAATTGTCCTTTGCCGCTTGAAGAAGATTAACTGTTCCAACAACATTTGTCATTACAAAATCCATTGGACCTTCAATAGAGCGATCTACGTGTGATTCAGCAGCAAGGTGAATAACATCTGTAATTTCGTGTTTTTTGAAAACAGCTCGAACAGATTCAGCATCGACGATGTCCACTTTTTCAAAAACATAATTGGGAAGATTTTCAACATCTGCTAAATTCGAAAGATTTCCAGCGTATGTAAGTTTATCCAAATTAACAATTAAATAGTTAGGATAATTTTTTAAAAATCGTCTAACAAGATGAGAGCCGATAAAACCGGCTCCACCTGTGATTAGTATTTTTCTGCTGTAATTGTTCATAATTATAAGCTCCAGTATTCTAAATCTTTAATTTTTCCTTTATAGATTCCTTTAACGTCAACAAAAACTCCCTTTCCATCTTTCAATAAACCTTTGAAATAAGATTCATCTAAACCAACATATTCTTTGTGGTTGACAGCAACGATGATAGCATCATATTCTTTTCCAGCTTCGCTAACTAGCCCAACGTTGTATTCGTGTAACATTTCGTCATTGTCAGCGTGAGGGTCTATTAAGTCAACTTGAACATCGAAAGATAATAACTCATTCACAACATCAATAACTTTAGAGTTACGAATATCACTTACATCTTCTTTGAATGTAGCTCCCATAATTAAGAACTTAGAAGATTGAATGTGTTTTCCTTGTTTGATTACTTTTTTCACTGTTTGATCAGCGATATAAGCACCCATTGAGTCATTTACATTTCTACCAGACATAATTACTTGTGCATGGTAACCCGCTTGTAATGCTTTGTGCGTCAAATAATAAGGGTCAACACCAATACAATGTCCACCAACTAAACCTGGAGAGAACTTCAAGAAATTCCATTTTGTTCCAGCAGCTTCTAATACATCAAACGTATTGATTTTTAATTTATTGAAGATGATAGACAACTCATTAATTAAGGCGATGTTTAAGTCGCGTTGTGTGTTTTCTATAATTTTAGCAGCTTCCGCAACTTTAATTGTTGGAGCACGGTGAACACCAGCTGTAACAACCAATTCATATGTTTTTGCAATTTGTTCTAATGATTCATCACAACATCCTGAAGCAACTTTAACTACGTTTTGTAATGTATGTTCTTTATCTCCTGGATTGATTCTTTCAGGTGAGTAACCAACTTTAAAATCATCTTTAAATTTCAAACCAGAAAGTTGCTCTAAAATAGGAATACAATCCTCTTCTGTACATCCAGGATAAACAGTTGATTCGTATACAACATAGTCACCTGCTTTTAAAACTTGCCCAACTGTTCTTGAAGCACCTAAAAGTGGTTTCAAATCTGGAAGATTTTGGTCATCGATTGGTGTTGGTACAGCAACGATAAAGAATTGAACATCTCTTAAATCTTCGATGTTTGCTGTGAATTCAATATCACAACCCTCGAATGCAGATGCTTCAAGTTCGTTACTAGGATCAATATTATTTTTCATTAAATCTACACGCGCTTGGTTGATATCAAAACCAACTACTTTTATTTTTCGTGCAAATTCTAGGGCTATAGGTAAACCTACATATCCTAAACCAATTACTGCCAATTTCGCTTCGTGATTGACAAGTTTGTCGTAAATTAATGTACTCATTTCTGTTATTTTTATTTTGTATAGATTAGTTGTTCATTTCTTACTTTATATATTCTTTCAATAATATCAACTACTTTAAGTCCTTCTAATGCATTTGTTGTTGGTGAAGTTCTTCCTTTTAATGTGTCGATTACATTAGAGATGACATAATTGTGGTTTGCTGCTGAACCTTTGTAAGGACCATAATCATTTGCAGGATTTGATTCTTTTAAAACAGGCATTTCGTATCCAACAATATTACATACTTCTACTTCATTCATGTATTGACCACCAATTTTCACACTTCCATTTTTACCAATTATCGTCATTGAGGATTCTAAATTTTGATCCGCAACAGCTGTTGAGTAATTAATGCAACCCATTCCACCATTTATAAAATCAAAACTTACTAAACCAGAATCTTCAAAAGCCGTTGAATCTTGGTGATTAAAATCTGCAAATTTACCTTGAATATTATCAATGTCACCAAAAAGCCAATACATAATATCAATAAAATGAGAAAATTGCGTAAAAAGAGTTCCTCCGTCAAGATCTTTCGTACCTTTCCATCCACCTGCTTTGTAGTATCGTGCATCACGGTTCCAATAACAGTTCAACTGAACTAAATAAATTTCACCTAAAATATTATCTGCAATTATCGACTTAATCCATTCAGAAGGAGGTGAATAACGGTTTTGCATCACACAAAAAACTTGTCTAGAAACTTGAAGAGCTTTAAAAATTAATTTCTCACAGCTTTCTTTCGTTAATCCCATTGGTTTTTCGCAAACAACATGTTTTTTTGCTTCTAGGGCAATTAAAGATTGTTCAGCGTGTAAACCATTTGGAGTACATACATTTAAAACGTCGAATTCTAATCCGCTATTTAATAAATCCTCGATGGTATGGAAAAATGGGACGTTAAAGTCTGTTGCATTACATTCCTCCATTGAACGAATATCTACCATTGCAACTAATTCGCCTTCATTATCTCTACGAATCATTTCCGCATGTCGCTTTCCTATATGTCCTGCTCCAACTACTGCGAAACGTATTTTTTGATTATTTGACATTATTTAATTTTTGTTACGTTATTGTTTTCTAATTTATATTCTTGATTACTTTCAGGGCAGATTGCAAGCCTATTTTCGTTAAACTCCAATCGATGACCATATTCGCTCATCCAACCAATTTGTCTTGCTGGATTTCCAACTACTAATGCATAAGAAGGGATATGTTTTGTAACAACAGAACCCGCACCAACAAATGCATATTCGCCAATATCATGACCGCAAACAATAGTAGCATTTGCTCCAATACTTGCGCCTTTTTTAACAGTTGTTTTAGAATATTGCCCCCTCCTGTTTACGCCGCTTCTTGGATTATTTACATTAGTGAATACCATTGAAGGTCCTAAAAAAACATCGTCTTCACAAACAACACCTGTGTATAGAGAGACGTTATTTTGTACTTTAACATTATTGCCAAGTTTAACATCTGGAGAAACAACAACATTTTGTCCAATGTTACAGTTTTCACCTAATATACAATTTGACATAACATGAGAAAAGTGCCAAATTTTTGTTCCTTTTCCAATTGTGCAACCTTCATCAATGATTGCTGTTTCGTGAGCGTAGTAGTCCATAATTATTTGAGGATAAATTTATCAAAATTATTGTGTTCAGTTGCAATTAGTTCAGCTGTTGACAATTTCTTAAAGTAAGAATAGGTTTTCATTAATCCTTCTTGCCTGTTGATTAATGGTACCCAATTTAGAATTTCTTTAGCTTTCGCTATATCTGGTCGCCTTTGTTTAGGATCGTCAACAGGTAAGTCTTTATAAACCACTTTTTGTTTAGTACCAGTTAATTTAATTATTTCTTCTGCAAATTGAGAAATAGTTATTTCATCAGGGTTTCCAATATTTACAGGTAATGAATAATCACTATTTAATAGTCGTACTATTCCTTCCACCAAGTCATCCACGTAGCAAAATGAACGAGTTTGAGAGCCATCACCAAAGATAGTAAGGTCTTCTCCACGAAGCGCTTGACCGATAAACGCAGGTAAAACTCGACCGTCATTCAATCGCATTCGAGGACCATACGTATTAAATATTCTGACAATACGAGTTTCCAAACCATGAAAAGTGTGATAAGCCATTGTAATTGCTTCTTGGAATCGTTTGGCTTCATCATAAACCCCTCTGGGTCCAACAGGATTTACATTTCCCCAATATTCTTCTGGTTGAGGGTGCACACTTGGGTCACCATAAACTTCAGATGTTGATGCTATTAATAATCTTGCTCCTTTTGCTTTTGCCAATCCTAAGCAATTGTGAATTCCTAAAGATCCAACTTTTAAGGTTTGAATTGGAATTTTTAAGTAATCGATCGGGCTTGCTGGTGAAGCAAAATGAAGTATGTAGTCTAATTTTCCTGGGACATGAATAAACTTAGAAACATCGTGATGATAAAATTCAAAATGCTCCAATTTGAACAAATGCTCAATATTTTTTAAACTTCCAGTAATTAGGTTATCCATTCCAATAACATGATAACCGTCATTGATAAAGCGATCACATAAATGTGAACCTAAAAATCCTGCAGCACCAGTTATTAAAATGGTTTTCATCAACCTAAATTAATTATTTAAATATTCAGAAACACAATTAGTAATGTATTCTAATTGCTCTTCTTGCATTTCAGTATGAATTGGTAATGAAATTACACGCTCAGTTAACCAATCAGTTACAGGTAATTTTGTGTCTGCACTTCCAAAACTTGCAAACATTTTTTGACGATGAGCTGGAATTGGATAATAAATCATTTAAGGAACATCTTTACTAGCTAAATATTCATTCAATCCATCTCTACTGTGACCTTCTAGCGTTAGCGTATATTGATGAAAAACATGTTTGGAATCATCAGCTCTATAAGGTATTTTAACACCTTTCATTGTTCCAAAAAACGCATCGTAATAATCTGCAACTGCTCTTCGTGCATCAATATAATTGTCTAATTGTCTAAGTTTAATTCTTAAAACTGCTGCTTGGATAGTATCTAAACGTGAGTTACAACCTACTACGTCGTGCACGTATTTTACACTTTGACCGTGATTTGCAATCATCTTTAACTTTTGAGCTAGGTCAGCATCATTTGTGAAAATTGCTCCACCATCTCCATAGCAACCAAGGTTTTTTGATGGAAAAAATGAAGTACAACCAATATGGCCAATTGTTCCTGTTTTAACAACCGAACCATTTGTCAAATGATAATCTGAACCAATTGCTTGGGCATTATCTTCTACAACAAATAAATTATGTTTTGTTGCTATTTCCATGATAGCATTCATATTGGCAGCTTGACCATATAGATGAACAGGTACAATTGCTTTTGTTTTTGGTGTAATTGCTTTTTCAATTTCATTTATATCAATGCAAAAAGTTTCTTTGTCAACTTCAACGAAAACGGGTTTCAAACCTAAAAGAGCAATTACCTCAGTTGTTGCAATGTATGTAAATGAAGGTGTAATTACTTCATCTCCTGGCTGTAAACCTAGAGCCATCATAGCAATTTGAAGTGCATCTGTTCCATTTGCGCATGGAATTACGTGCTTTACCTTTAAATATTCTTCTAAATCTTTTTGAAAACTTGTTACTTCTGGACCATTGATAAAATGAGCATTTCCGATAACTTCTAAAATTGCTTTATCGATTGATGGTTTAATCTTCTCATATTGAGACGATAAATCAACCATTTGAATTTTTTTCATTTAACTTTTTTTAAGAGCGCAAATTTACATAAAATCGAAACATGAGAAAATAATTTTTTTAGAACAATAGATGACAAAAAAAACAGTTTTTTATCCTTTAAAATAATTCCAAATTTTTATCCTTTACAATTTATTAAATTTGAAGCATGAAATGTACATTTATAATTGTTTTTCTTCTATTTTCCGTTTATTCAATTAGTCAAAGAAACGTTAAGGATTCAACGATTAGTTCACCGTTAATTGGTGTTCATTATGGTGGAAATTGGACTTCTGGCGATTTAGCAGAACGTTATGGTTACTTCAATCATGTTGGTATTAGCGCGGGTTACAAAACGAGTAAAAACTGGTATTATGGACTTGATGCTAATTTCATGTTTGGCAGTCAAACAAGGATTACAGGGATTTTCGATCATTTAGTAGATGACAAAGGAAATATTACTGACATCAATGGCGATATAGCGAATGTGTTGGTTTATCCAAGGGGTGTGAACGTGAATGCATCGTTTGGAAAGTTATTTCCAGTGTTAAGTCCAAATTCTAATTCAGGAATTTTGGTTCATGTTGGGGCTGGTTATTTACTACACCGTTTACGAATCGAAACGAATGATCAAGTTGTTCCGCAGATCGAATTGGATTACAAAAAAGGCTACGACCGATTAACAATGGGTGTTAACTTTCATCAATTTATTGGTTATTCATTCTTAGCAAATTCAGGTGCATACAATTTTTATGGAGGATTTTATTTGCAGCAAGGGCTAACAAAAAACCAACGAACTATTTTCTTCGATCAACCAGATGTTCCTGTTTCTACAGCTACTAGAATTGATGTTCAATATGGTTTTAGATTAGGTTGGTATATTCCTTTTTATAAACGTCAACCAAAAGAATTTTACTTCGATTGATGAGGTGGATTTATTCTCTTGCCATTCAGTTATATGGATTTGGAATTCGAATTGTTAGCAATTTCAATCCAAAAGCTAAAGAATGGATTGACGGAAGAAAAAACTGGCAAAATAAACTTAAAGAACTTCCTAAATCAACCTCAATAATTTGGTTTCATTGTGCTTCTTTGGGAGAATTTGATCAAGCTTTACCTTTGATGTGGGAACTAAAGAAGAAACACGAAAATGCATTTATTTTAGTCACTTTCTTCTCGCCTTCTGGAATAAATCATTTTCACAAGCGCAATCACTGTGTCGACAAAGCGGTTTATTTGCCATTAGATACACCGAAAAACGCTAAAAAATTCATTCAAATAGTTAAACCAAAACTCGCAGTTTTTGTGAAATATGAATTTTGGGCAAATTTTATATTTGAACTTAAAAAACAGCAAATTCGTCTTATTTCAGTCGCTACCATCGTGCGTTCTGATCAAGTTTTCTTTAAATGGTACGGTGGTTTTTTTAGAAAAGTACTTTATGCTTTTGATTTTTTCTATGTTCAAAATAACGAATCGATTACCTTACTTAATTCTATCGGAATTAAGAATGCTAAAAATGTTGGCGACACTAGATTTGACAATGTAATAGCAAATAAAATACGATTTGAAAAATCCGAGAAATCGAAGGCTGACTTTGTATTTCAAACATTTCTTGCAAATGAAAAAGCAATCATTTTTGGTAGTAGTTGGGAACCGGAGGAAAAAATCCTCCAGGATAGTTTAAAGCTTTTAGCGAAAGATAAAATTATCATTGCTCCGCATAATGTGAGTGAAGGTAATTGCCAACGTTTGCAGCAATTCTTGGGATCTAATGCAATTCGATTTACCCAGTTCGATCACTTTTCCAACCAATCTATACTGATATTAGATACTATTGGACATCTTTCTTCCGCTTATCATTATGGCAAAGTTGCAGTTGTTGGTGGAGGTTTTTCAGGTCAATTACACAATATTTTAGAACCTGCTGTATTCGGGCTTCCTGTTTTTTTTGGGCCAAAACATTCCAAATTTCCTGAAGCTGCGATTTTCATCAATGAGGGATTTGCATTTCATATTGATGCTGCAACGGAATTTAAAGAAAGATTGGATTTTGTCTCAAAAAATGAAAAGCAACTCTCTAAAAAAGCAAGTGATTTTATTAAAAAACAAAAAGGTGCTGCCGAGCGAATTGCGAATGATTTGAAATTGTTTTAAGGCTCTTTCGAATCAATTATTATCGTTACTGGTCCATCGTTTACTAAAGCAATTTTCATATCAGCGCCAAATTCTCCAGAATGCACTTCTCCATTGAATTGTAATTTCGTCTTGCTGAGAAAATATTCATAAAGTGGAATTGCTTGCTCAGGTCTTGCTGCTTTAATATAACTCGGTCGATTGCCTTTTTTTGTGGCTGCGTGTAATGTAAATTGACTTACAATCAATAAGTCGCCTTTTACGTCTATCAACGATAAATTCATTTTTCCATCTTGATCTGAAAAAACACGCAAGTTGATTAATTTTTGAATCAAATAATCGGCATCGTCTTTTGTGTCTTCGGTTTCAATGCCAAATAACACCAAGAATCCAGTTTGAATGGCACTTTTGATTTCACCTTCAATCTTTACAGATGCTTCACTTACACGTTGAATGACTATTCTCATAATTCGTCTTATGATTAGAACTCATTTCTACGATACGGGTCACTACTATCTTCCAACATTAACTGTAAGTAACTTTGATAGCGCGAAGGAGAAATTTCTTCATTTTCGACGGCCAATTTTACTGCGCAATGTGGTTCATTAATATGTTGGCAATTGTGAAAACGACATTCTCCAATTAATTCACGCATTTCAGGAAAATAGTGTGCATAATGTTCTTTCTCCAAATCTATAACGCCAAAAGCTCGTATTCCTGGCGTGTCAATAATGTAGCCACCCGATTGAAGCTGGTGCATTTCTGCAAAAGTTGTAGTGTGTTTTCCTTGTTCGTGAAACGTAGAAATTTCGCCTGTTCTTAAATCTAAAGATGGATCGAGTGAATTTACCAAAGTTGTTTTTCCAACGCCACTGTTTCCTGAAATCATCACTTGTTTTCCGTTGATTGCTTCGCGTAAAAAAAGCACATCACTTTCTTTTTGGGCTGAAATCGGGTGACAAGCATAGCCAATTTTAGTGTAGATTTCCGATAAGCCTTCCATAAGTAGTTGTTCCTCTTCGCCAAATAAATCCACTTTGTTAAACAAAATACTCGTTGGAATCCTGAATGATTCAGCTGAAACTAAAAAGCGGTCGATGAAAGCAATTTGTGTTACTGGAGATTTTAGGGTAACCACTAAATAAGCGTGATCTACATTTGCAGCTAAAATCTGCATTTGTTTACTCAAATTAGTGGATTTCCGGACAATATAATTTACACGCGGAAGTATTGATTTGATGGAAAAATCTTCTTCGTTGTTTCCATTTGTTTCACCTATGATAATTTCAACACGATCGCCCGCAGCAATTGGATTGGTTGTTTTTAATCCTTCGATGCGTAATTTCCCGCGAATAGTTGCTTTGACAATTTGTCCATTATCTAATGCAACATCGTACCATTTTCCGGTTGATTTTAAAACAAGTCCTTGCATAAATTAGAACAACCAACGAACGATGTCGTTTCCGTTTGCATAAATCATTAGGCCAAGCAACAAGATAATTCCAACATATTGTGCGTATTCTAACACTTTTTGCGGTGCTTCTTTACCTGTAATCATTTCATAGAGCAAGAATATAACGTGACCACCGTCCAAAGCTGGAATCGGTAAAATATTCATAAATGCCAAAATGATGGAAAGTAAGGCTGTATTCAACCAAAACAATTGCCAATCCCAAACTGGTGGAAACATATTTCCGATTGAAGCAAAACCTCCAAGTGAAGTTGCACCTTTTTTAGTGAATACAAATTTGAATTGTGCAACATAATCCGTTAAGGTATTGCTTCCGTAGCGAAAACCAACAGCAACACTTTCACCAAAACCATATTTAACCGTTTTGATTGCAGCTGAGTCTAAGATGATTTTTGCTTGTGTTTGAAATCCAATTGTTCCGTCTGCTTTCACTTTTGAAACTATTTCCAAGGTGTCTTTTCCACGCAAAACTTCCAATGTTGCTTTCCCTCCTTTTACGGCATATAAACTAGATTGTAAGTCATCAAAATAAACCAATGGTCGCTCGTTTACAGAAAGTAAAATGTCGTTTTCTTTCAATTTAGCTGCTTCTGCCGGTGAACCTTTAACTATTTCTTTAACCGTATTTGCTTTTGAACGTAAAGAAAACGCTGGCATTGCTCCAGCTTGAAACAATTCTGTGTCAATATTCTCAGGTAAAACAATCACTTTCGTACTTCCATCAGGACGTTGAACCTTTAAAGTTCTTGCATCACGTAACAATATTTCTTTGTTCAATTCATCAATGCTTAATACTTCTTTTCCTTCAAGTTCGATTACTTTATCGCCGGATTTTAAATCGTATTTTTCTAAATATGGATGAACGCTCATTCCGTTTTTCAAATCAGAAGGATTGATTTCTGTTTGTCCCCAGAAGAAGATAACCCCAATGTAAATCAAGAAACCTAAGACTAAATTTACGGTAACGCCACCAACCATAATTATCAAACGTTGCCACGCTTTTTTAGAACGGAATTCCCATTCTTGCGCAGGTTGTTTCAATTGTTCGGTGTCCATGGATTCGTCAATCATCCCAGCGATTTTAACATATCCACCAAGCGGCAACCAACCCAATCCCCACTCTGTAGTGTTAGGATCTTCGTTCCATTCTTTTGGAGATTCTTTGGTGAACCAAGCTGTTTTTTTAACCCCATTTACTTTTTTGAAACGGAATAACGAAAAATAAGGATTGAAGAATAAATAAAACTTCTCAATACGTGTTTTGAAAAAACGTGCAGGTAAAAAATGACCAAATTCGTGAAGCGTCACCAATATAGCCAATGAAAGAAAAAGCTGAGCAGCTTTGATTAAAATATCCATTTTATAAGAAAATTGAGGGACAAATATACGTTTTATCTAGTCAATATGAATAGCCAAAAATCTTTAAGAAAAGAGAGAAAAACAAGTTTCTCAAACCACCAACTCCAAATCTATTTGTCGCTTTTTCGGATTTACTTGCTTAATCGAAACTTGAACTTTATCTCCGAAATTATATTCTTTGTGTGTTCTTGCGCCAATTATTCTGAATTTATCCTGGTCAAAATAAAAGCGATCGCCTGGAATATCCATCATCGGCACCATTCCTTCACAATGATTTTCGTCCATTCGCACAAAAAGCCCGTGATCTGCGATTCCTGAAATCGTTCCAGCAAATGTTTCACCAACGTGTTCCGATACAAATAACGTTTGGAAATACTTTGTTGACTCGCGTTCTGCTTCAGATGCTTTGCGTTCATTTTTAGAAATGCGTTTACAAATATCATTCAACTCAGAGCCATAACGGTGTTGCTTGGTCGTCAATTCCTCTTGTAAAATGCGATGCACCACTAAATCGGCATAGCGACGAATCGGTGAAGTAAAATGCGAATAATAATCAAACGCTAACCCATAGTGACCAATGTTTTCAATTTCATAAGAAGCTTTTGCCATCGAACGAATTGCCATTGATTGAATTAACGAAAACTCATTTTCTCCTCTGATTTCATCAAAGAGCGAGTTGAGGTTTTTAGCAATTTGTGCAGGGTCTTGTAAGTTGATTTTATGTCCGAACTTCTCAATAAAAACGGCAAACATTCCCATTTTCTCAATATCTGGTTTGTCGTGAACGCGGTAAATCATTGGAAAAGGATCGCGTCCCTTTTCAGGTTTTGATAAAAAAGTAGCAACGTGACGATTGGCAAGTAGCATAAATTCTTCAATCAACTTGTGTGCATCTTTTGAAGTTTTTATTATCACTTCAGCTGGATTTCCTTTATCGTTAAGTTTGAAACGCATTTCTTCCGATTCAATGCTTAAAGCACCATTTTTCAATCGTTTATTGCGAAGTATTTTAGCGATTTTGTCAATGATTAAGATTTCTTCTCTATGATCTCCATCTTTTCCTTCAATGATTTCTTGTGCTTCTTCGTAGCTAAATCTTCGGTTGGAATGAATTGCTGTTTTTCCAAACCATTGTTTATACACTTTCCCAGATTCATCCATCTCAAAAACGGCAGAAAAGCTGTATTTATCTTCGTGAGGACGCAGTGAACAGGCAATATTAGAAAGTTGTTCAGGTAACATTGGAATTACTCGGTCAACTAAATAAACGGAGTTGGAGCGCTTTAAAGCTTCTGCGTCCATTGCCATTCCAGGTCGAACATAATGACTTACATCGGCAATATGAACACCAATTTCCAAATGACCATTTTCTAATCGTTCGAAAGAAATCGCATCGTCAAAATCACGTGCATCAACAGGGTCGATTGTAAAGGTTAAAACATTTCTAAAGTCGCGTCTTTTGGCAATTTCTACTTCATCTAATTCAATTGGAATAAATTCTGCTTCGTCCAATACTTGTGGCGGAAAAACAGGATCAATACCTTGATTGTAAAGAATAGAAAGCATTTCTGTATCATTTGAACCTGGCATTCCCAGTACAGCGATAATTTCTCCGTAAGGCGTTGCGGAAGATTTTGGCCAAGCAATAATTTTTGCTAGAACTTTTTCTCCTTCTTTGGCGCCATTGAGGTTTTCTTTTGCGATGATGATTTCAATTCCACTTTTGCTACTGTCTGGAATCAATAAAATGTTGCGTTCTCTAAAATGAAGTGTGCCCACAAATTGTACACGCTCACGTTCTTTTACTTCAACTACGGCACCTTCATCGCGTTTAGGCCCTTGTTTAAATACGCGTGCTTTTACGACATCGCCATTCATTGCTTGACCAATATTTTGAGGAGCGATAAAAATATCTTTCTCTCTACCTTGGCATACAACAAATCCAGAACCACGCTGGGTGATTTGAATTGTCCCTTCAAAATAATTGGAGGTTCCTGCTGCTAATTTGAAAGTGAAATGATTTATTCTTTTAAATGTCCCTTGTTCTGCCAATAAATTCAAGGTGTCGAATACAAGTTGGCGAGAAGCTGGATCTCTTGCATCTACAAGCGTTGAAACCTCTTTGTGAGTGAGTTCTTGCTCTGGATTGCGTTCAAAAACTTTAATTATGATGGTTGTAATTGCACTTCTTTTTTTTCCTGACCCACGGTCAAATTTCTTTTTTTTAAACATAATACGAAGTTAGGCAAAGTAATTTTCGCCTATAAAAAATAATAAAAGGTAACGAAAAATTAATGTTTGATAATCACTTTTCGTGTGATAGGCTTTTGGCCTGGAATGTCAAATACGATAAAATACAAACCACTTTTATAATCAGAAGTGTTGATTTTCTTATTTGAATTAATTGTTTCTTTGATAATAGTTGAACCAAGAGCATCAACCATTTTAAAAGATGCAGACTCGATTCCGTTCATAGAAATTTGAATAAAGTCTGTAGCAGGGTTAGGAACAATAGAAACTGAAATTGGCTCTTTGATTGGTGCAACGCTAGCAGTAAATTGAATTACTAAGTCCACAGAGTCAATGTTTGTATTTCCTTCAACGATATAATATCTGTAATGTGCTGTTCCGCTAGTCCAATCATCAGCGTCTATTGTTGCTTTTAATTTAGCAAACTCACCATCGTTAACATCAAATTGCAAAGACTGAGAAGCTGAAGAAGTCCAAGGATTTGCGTTCATTTGTGCAGAAGAAAAACATGTTCCACCAAAAGGATCTGTTCCATGTCCCCAACATAGATAGTCAGACCAACCCGTTGGAACATTTAATTGGTAGCGAGTAACTCTCCATTGTTTTGTTAATCCCGTTTCATTATTAATATGAAATGGAACATCAAAAGCTTGATGATTTGGAGCAACCATTGTGTAGGTTTGACCAGATAAATCCTCTGTTTGCGTATCGTAAGTAATAGTAACTTGAGCGTAAGAAGTCACTAAGAAAAGGGTAAAAAGTATAGTATATATTTTTTTCATAATATCTAATATTGTTAACAAATATATAAGAATAAAAACAATAATCAAAATTTAACAAAGATTTACAGATGTATTAATTTTTTCTAACTTTGATTTCGGCAAGGTTTTTGAAAACCCGATAAACAAAAAAATAAACCATGAAAAAAATTAGTTTAGTACTAGCATTTGGCCTTCTTGTTTTCGCTAGTTTCTCCCAAACAACAGAAGAACACACTACATCAGTAAAAAAAGTTCCTTCTGTTAAATTGAAGGATATGAATGGCAAATCAGTAAATACAGCAGACTTGTTCAAAGGACCAGTTGTGTTTAGTTTTTGGGCAACTTGGTGTTCTCCATGTAAAAAAGAATTAAACACAATCCATGAACTTTATGAAACTTGGCAAGAAGAAACAGGCGTTACTTTGGTTGCTGTTTCAATTGATGATGAAAAAACGAAAAGTGCTGTTTCTGTTTACGTAAACGGTAAAGCTTGGGAATTTGAAGTTTGGATGGATACGAATGGTGATTTCAAAAGAGCTATGGGTGTAAACAATGTTCCGCATACTTTTCTAGTAGATAAAGAGGGAAATATTGTTTATTCTCACAATAATTATGCTCCAGGTGACGAAGAAAAACTGTATCAAGAAATTAAAAAATTGACTGGAAAATAAAATTTAATGACAAAATTATTCGTTAGCATTCTAGTTGTTGCATGCACTTTCAACTATTTTAGTCAAGGTTCATTTTCAGGAAACATAGAAAGCACTTTCCAATATTTAAATGCTGATTCAGTAATTGGTGCAAATCAACCACCAGAAAAAGCGCTTATAAACTCTTATATGAATGTTTTCTACACGAATGGAAATTTTCGTGCTGGAATGCGAGCTGAATCATATTTACCAAGAATTCAAGGTTATCCAGATCGTTTTGACGGAACAGGAATTGGAATGCGCTATGTTGGTTATGCGAATGATTTTGTTGATGTAACACTCGGTTCCATTTACGAACAATTTGGAACAGGTCTTGCTTTGCGTTCGTACGAAGATCGCGCACTTGGTTATGACAATGTTTTGGATGGAATTCGTTTAATTGTTAGACCTTACAAAGGAGTCACTTTAAAATCTGTTTATGGTTATCAGCGTTTAACTTTCCGTGAAGGTCGCGTTGAAAGAAGTGATGGAATTGTTCGTGCAATCGATGCAGAAGTTCACCTCAATGAAACTTTTCCGAAGATGAAGGAATTTCCTTTAGACGTAGTTCTCGGTGGTTCTTTCGTAAGTAAATATCAACGCGATGATAATCCCGATTTAATTCTTCCAGAAAATGTTGGTGCTTACGGAGGAAGAACGAAACTACATTACAAAAACT
>JBILQY010000212.1:0-5080 GCA_044372955.1 Crocinitomicaceae bacterium
GACCAGTTGCAACATATTTATAGAAATATACACCTGCTGTTGCATCGTTTCCTCCGTCAGTTTTACCATCCCAACCACCTAAAGGATCACTAATTGTTGCCATTAGATTTCCCCATCGGTTAAAAATCAATAACTCCAATGAAGCTAAATTTTGAGAGGTGACAAAGAAAATGTCATTGCTTTGATCATCATTTGGAGAGAAAACATTTGGAACAAAAATTTCTGGAGGTAGCAACGCTTTAACTGTTTTAGTCACGGTATCAGAGCAATAACCATTTGAAGCAATCATATAAACAACATAATCCTGCGGTGCTGCAAGGTAGGTTGTGTTTGTTGGACTATAGCTTGTTGTAGTTATAGTATTTCCATTACCAAAGTCCCAAACATAATTGTTAGCAAAAGAGCTGTTGTTCGTAAATACCACATTTAAAGGGACATAACCTGACGAAATACTTGGTGTAAAATCAGCAATAGGAACGGGTAAAGCAGTAACTGCAATTGTTGCTTCGCCGACACATCCATATTGGTCTATTCCAGTAACTGTATAAACTTTATTTTGATTTGCTACAAAAGGAACTCCATTCGTTACACCATTATTCCAACTGTAAGTTGCACCTGGCCCTGCTCCTGTTGCATTCAATGTAACCTGTTGACCAACACAAACTACAGGTGGGGTTCCTGGATCAATGATTGGGGTTTGAACAACTACAACCGTTACATAATCCACAGTTACACAACCATTATCACTTGTACCATAAACTGTATAAGTCGCTGTTTCTGTTGGTGTAAATTCTACGCTATCCACAACTGGCGCATCCCATTCGATTATAGGTGTTCCTGTTGCATGAAGCGTTATTGAGCCACCAATACAAAACAAAGTATCATTACCTCCAAAAACAGGAATATTTGGATTAACAGTAACTGTTGAATATGCTGGTAAACTTGGACAACCATTTAAGGTGTAAACAAGCGAAAAAATCATTGTAGAATCAGGGAAGAAAGTCAAGTTTGCAGTTGTAGAGTCAACCGGTTCCCAATCATACGTTCCTCCGGGGATACTAACAGTTGATGCGATGGTTGCTTGTTGCCCTTGACAAATTGTTTGGTTTGGCCCTACGGTAATTGTAGGTGTTGGCTTTATTGTAATTGTTAAGGTATCGTTTGTTGCGCATTCAGTTGCTGCAGGTGTAAAAATATAATTCATATCACCTGACATACTAGTAGAAATCGTGGGTGAATTCCAAGTTCCCGTTATGTTTGGTTGATTTGATGAAGAAGTAGGAAGATTAATTGGTGTTGTTCCTTGACATAATGCCGAAATTGGATTGAAGGTAGTAACTATTTTCTTAGTTACCTGGATAGAATCTATTGTTGGACAGTCGTTTACAGAATAGGTACAAGTATAAGTTGAAATTGTTGAAGGAGCAACTTGAATTGTGTTAGTTGTTTCACCTGTTGACCACAAATATGTTCCGCCAGGGATTGTTGGTGTAGCAGTTAAAATTGTCGTATCTAAAATACAAGTGTCACCTGTGATAAAAACTTGAGGTACGTTGATATCTGTTGAAACGGTAAAAATTTGCACTGTTGGTGGAGTACAAGAACCAGCATCATCTACCACAACACTATAAGTTCCTGGCGCGAGACCTGAAATTGAAGGAGTTGTTTGAGGAGGATTAGTATTCCATGTAAATGAGTAAGGTGGGAATCCATTTACACCTGTTGCAGTTGCTGTTCCGTCATTACCGGCACAAGAAACGGGTGTTGTTGCAACAGTAGCTGAAAGAGAAGTAGAACAATCTAAGAAATCAATAAAAACGGCAGAATCATATGCGCCATCACCTGCATCAGCAATTGCCATTTTAAAAAAGTACGTTTGGCATGGCACAACCTCAATATCCCTTGTTAATACAGTAGTAATACCATCAAGAGCAATATTAGTACTTGAAGAGTTATTGATATAATAACTATTATTCAAATTTTGATTTATATTATTGATGCTAACAATCGTTGTATTATCTGGAAGTGTTGCAATATTTGAATTACTATAATTAGTTCCTGAAGGATTCGGACCTGTTATAAAAAACCCAAATGCATCATTAAATGTTGAATTTACATATTCCGGATATTCTTCAGAGCCAAACACAAAACGAATCCTTAGTGTTGAGCAAGCGGGAACAACATTAAATGTTAAAATACAACAATCATTTTCAGCTTGATTATCCAAACTTAATAATTCTGGATCATTACATGTTGTATTTATTGGAGTACTAAAATTAGGTCCAAAACTTTGCGAACCAGCTGGTAAACCTATTTGATTCAAATTTCCTGTAGATAAAATAATTCCAGTATTTAAGCCAACACTTGTGCTTGTACCATTTGAAAAAATACCGTAAGAATTATTTGAACAAGTAATAGCAGCATCCGTTACGGTTAAACCAGGGCCAACTAAATTAGAAACTAATGCTTGCGCAGTGCCACCTTGATTGGTTATTGTTAACTGAGAGAAAAAAGAATTATTTATTAAAAAGAATATTGAAAGTAGAATTATAATGGACTTTATTGACATATTTTAGTTTTGGTTTGGTAAAAACGTGTAGTAACATATTTAAGTTGCACTAAAATTAAGCAATTGTTTTTCAAATAAACCATAATTTTGGGCACTTATGCATTTGTCTTCCCTCTCTTTACTTCATTTTAAAAATTTTACCGAACTTGAAATTCAATTTTCTAAAGGTATAAATGGAATTGTTGGAAAGAATGGAAGTGGTAAAACAAACATTCTCGACGCAGTTTACTACCTCAGTATGTGTAAATCGTATTTGAATACAATTGACCGTCAAAACATACAATTTGACCAATCTTTTTTTAGCATTAACGGTGATTGGCAGGTTAAAGAAAAGCTAAGTAATGTACATTGTGCGTTCAAACAAGGGGCTAAAAAAGTGTTCAAATTCAACAAAAAGGAATATGAAAAACTAGGTGATCACATTGGTAAATTTCCTGTTGTTTTTATTTCTCCTTATGATGGAGATTTAATTGCAGAAGGGAGTGAATTACGTAGAAAATGGATGGATGGAATTTTGTCTCAGATTGACAAAGATTACTTAGAACAAATTCAACGCTATTCTAAAATTCTTGAACAACGAAATGCTTTACTAAAAAACATGTTTGAACATCGGTTATTCGATCGCGAATCAATTGCTGTTTGGGATTATCAATTAGTACAGTCTGGACAATTTATTTACAACAAACGCAAAGAATTTTTAGAAGAGTTTATTCCCGTTTTCAATCGATTTTATAACGAAATTGGCTTAGAAACTGAAAACGTTAGTGTTGAATATCGTTCTCAATTAAATGATGGTGATTTTTTGGAACTTTTACACGATGCTGAAAAAAAAGATGCTTTTGCGCAATATTCAACTGTTGGGGTTCACAAAGATGATTTAATATTTACCATTAAAGGTCATCCTGTGAAAAAGTTTGGCTCGCAAGGGCAACAAAAATCTTTTCTTATTTCTTTACGAATCGCACAATATGATTGGTTAAAGCAACATAAAGGCACCAATCCTGTTTTATTACTCGACGATATTTTTGACAAACTCGACAATCAACGTGTGGAGCGTTTAATTGAATTAGTAACCACAGATTACTTCGGACAAGTTTTAGTCACTGACACCGACCCTGTTCGAATGAAAAGCCTATTTGATGGTTTATCCATTGAGAAGAAATTGTTTGAAATTAAGAATGGAGAAATTACTACAGTTATTTAAAATAGAGAAAAACAAAGATAATCACAGCATATCGTATGAACTTACCGATTGCTATAAACAAAAAGCTGAGGAATAAATTTGCTCTGAAAAACCCTAAAGCAATTCCAATTACATCACCAACAAATGGCAACCAAGAAAGTAAGGCTAACCAAACACCATATTGATTAATTTTTTGTTTCCAAGTTTCAATTTTTTCTTTCGTTGCACCAACCTTAATTAACCACTCCGGTTTACCCAAATAACCAATACCATAATTTAACCAACCACCAAGGGTATTTCCTGTTGTTGCAATAATTAAGGATAAGATAGGGTCGTAACCCATTGCTAAAATGGTTCCTAAAAATAATTCTGACGCAACAGGAAGCACCGTTGCCGCTAAGAAACAGGTTATAAAAAGTCCAATAAAGCCGTATTCTATATCAAACATGATTTCAATAAAAAAGCCGGCTTACACCGGCTTTCCAAAGTTAACTTAGAATTTTAATTAATTCTTGATTAATTTTTTAGTTACTGAGCTTCCGTTAGAAGAAACAGTTACATAATAAATTCCTGCATTGAAAGAAGTCGTATTGATTTCTGTTGCATTTGCACCAGCGTTCAATTGACCTAAATTTCTTTCAGAAACAATTTTACCAGACAAATCTGTTACAGAAACAACCGCTTCAGAAGCGTTCACCAAGCTAAATTCAACAGTTGAAGTTGAAGAAGTTGGGTTCGGGTAAATAACTGCATCAGCAACTTGAGCTGTATTTTCGTTTACACTTAAAATAGGATCAAAGTTCAAACGTACAACTGGAGTTGATGTTGTAAAATACCAAGTATCGTCTGTGTAATCTTTGAAGAATGAAGTTTGTTCCTCTGAACTACCAGCATTAGAAACTCTTAAACCACCATCAAAAGAACCAACAACAGCTAAATAAGTTTCTCCTGCTACTAAATTTGCAGGGTTTAACAATACCATATTTAAAATAGTATTTAAGTTGTTGCTTGCAACAGTAATTGGCGCAGTTTCTTCTAAAAATGCAAACTCTCCATTATCATCAATTGAATAAATTTTAGCAAAAACTTCAGTTCCAACAGTAGTTCCATTTGTACCACCTGCTAAACGTACACTAATTCCTTTTAATGTTTGGTCAGTATAGATATCAAATAAGTTACCAACTTCAAAACCGTCAGTTCCGTTAGATGTTGTTCCAGCAAAAACATTGTTATCACGAGCGTAGATGTAGTTTGTCACACCAAAAGTTAAGTCTGCAATTGTGTTGTTTGTAGCAACTTCATCTGCGATTTCAGTATTGTTTGTAACT
>JBILQY010000143.1:0-6411 GCA_044372955.1 Crocinitomicaceae bacterium
GAGTAAACTATAGCTGGAGTCCGGCAAACTTATTGAATAATCCTAACATTTCTAATCCGATAGCTACTGTTCAAACCACAACTGTTTTTTCTGTTGTAATTTCTGATAGCTGTGGATCTGTCACTTTAAACGTTACTTTACCTGTTTTTGAAAACGCAATGAATATCACGCCTGACACAAGTATTTGTTTGGGAAGTTCTGTCCCTTTACAAGTTCAGGCTTCTGGAACTATAACTTGGAGTCCACCTAACTTTTTAAGTAGCACAAATTCATTTAACACCCTTTCAACTCCTGACACAACGATAACTTATACCGCAAATGTCACCACTCCAAATGGCTGTACTATAAGTGACTCCATTAAAATTTCTGTTTATTTTTCACTGCCAATTGCTAATCTTCCAGATTCAATGAATATGTGTTCAGGCAGTCAAATCGGCATTTTAGCTTCTGGAGGAAATTCGTATTCTTGGAGTCCTAATGAATATGTTGTAAATGTAAATGGTCCTTTAGTAGAAGTGAATCCACCCATCGATAAATGGTATTATGTTGACATTTCAAATGCTTGTGGAACCATAAGGGATTCAGTTTTTATAAAGATTGTAACTGCTACAATTTATGCTGGAAACGATACAACAGTTTGTCCAAGAGAATCTGCTTTTCTTTGGGCTACTGGTGCTGAAAATTACTTTTGGCAGCCATATAATACGGTGGTTGCACAATTTGGAAACTTTGTTGAAGTTGTACCTCCCGGAAGTACTATTTACAGGGTAGTTGGAGAGGATAATAATGGTTGTTATGACACTGCCTATGTGGAAGTAATTGTTCATCCCTATCCTAGTTTACAGGTAAGTCCAACTGTTTATGCTTTTTATGATGATGTCATTCAATTGGAAGCATTTAGTCATGTCCCGGGAACTTACACCTGGTTTCCAACTGAAGGGCTTTCGTGTGTAAATTGCTCAAATCCAGTAACATCTCCCAATCAAAACATTACCTATTTCGTTTATTTTGTTGATATAAACGGTTGCAAAAACTCTAGCTACGTCGATATAAATTATGATGCAACTATTTATGTTCCAAACACTTTTATTCCAAATGGTGACAATCTAAACGACTACTTTAGAATTTACGGCGGAAACTTAAAAGAAATGGAATGTACTATTTTTAATCGTTGGGGAGAAGTTGTCAAAGTTTTGAATTCGATTAATGATTCTTGGGATGGAACCTATCGTGGAAAAAAATGTCAAGATGGAACTTACACTTGGAAATTGATTTATGTTGACTTTTTAGGCATCAAACATCAATTAACTGGACATGTAAATTTATTGAGATAATTATTAATTTTACAAAAAAAACACTTATGAAAAATTTAAAAAAAATTACCTATGTAACAATTGCAGGTGCTTCTATTCTAGCTACAAGTTCTAGTTGTGGAAAATATGAAGATGGTCCTGGATTTTCTCTTCTTTCAAAAAAGTCTAGAATTGTGGGAGACTGGGAAGTAAAATCTTTAGGCTCAACTGTTTTAAATGCAGAATATGGTATTGATATGAGTTTTGAAAAAAACGGTTCGATGTTATTTACATACACTTATGTCGGTTCTGGAAATGAAACTTACACTGGTTCTTGGGATTTTGCATCTGATAAAGAAAATTTAATCTTAAATATAGACGGAGACGCAACTGTTTTTGAAATTAAAAGACTAACAAATAAAGAACTTTGGTTGGATGATGATGTTACAGCAGCTGATGGTGAAATTTGGAAATTAGAAGCAAAATAGTCTAACTAAATATTAATTAATGAGCCTCCTCGCGAGGCTTTTTTTATATGAAAAATAAATTTGAATTAAATTTTAGCGGAAACATCCCACAAATTCTCAAAGAGAATAAAATTTGTGTTTTACTTTCAACATACCAAGCAGGTAAAGTAATAATTTTAAGTTCCAAAAATAACGAATTGTTTCAAACTCCAATTTCGTTTAAAAAACCGATGGGCATTGCAATTCAAGGTTCAAAATTAGCAGTTGCATGCATGGATGAAATTATTTTTTTTTCTAAAAATGAAAATATTGCAAGTTTTGTAAATAATGAAAAAAATAGCTATGATTCAGTTTATATTGAGAGAGCATCGTACAATACTAGCACGTTAGATATTCATGATTTAGAATTTGGAGATGGGGTCATTTGGGGTGTTAATACGCTTTTTTCTTGTTTGTCAATATTTGACATAAACTTTAGTCACCGACCAAAATGGAAACCTCCCTTTATTTCTAAATTAGTGCCTGAGGATAGATGTCATCTAAATGGCATTGCTTTCGAAGATAACATCCCAAAATATGTAACCGCACTTAGCGATGATGATCAATATCAAGGTTGGAGAAAAAACAAACTCAATACTGGTATTCTAATGGAGGTTCCTTCAGGTGAAATTATACTATCAAATTTAGCTATGCCTCATTCACCAAGATTTTATAACCAAGAATTATATCTACTTGAATCTGGGACTGGAAATCTTATTAAAGTAAATGTAGAAGAAAAAAACTCAGAAGTTGTTTTCAACTTTAACTGTTTTATTAGAGGTTTATCTTTTTCAAATAACTTAGCGTTTATTGGTAAGTCGAAAATAAGAGAAAATTCAACAGACTTCAACAAACTTGAAGTAAAAGATAATTCCTTGAGTGCAGGTTTAATAATTTTCTGTATGAATACTTTAACTGTTTTAGGAGAAATCAATTATACAGCAGCTATTCAAGAACTTTACGATGTCCAAATTTTAGAAAATACAGCTAACGCTGTTATTATTACTAAAGAAATAGAAGAATACCGAAATATTATAACCTTCCCTGGAAATGTTTTTAAAAAAACTGATTCAAAATAAGCCCTTATGACCACTATTCAATCCTTCCAATTTAACGCTTTTCAGGAAAACACCTACCTAGTCTGTGATAAAAACAAAAATTGTGTTGTTATCGACCCTGGATGTTATTCTCGAGAAGAACAGTTGGAATTAATTGACTTTATTGAATCAAATGAATTAAACGTTGTGGCGCTGCTTAACACGCATGCACACATTGACCATGTTCTTGGAAATCAATTCATATTGAACAATTTTGAAGTCGATTATTATTTGCATTCTGATGATTTAAAAGTTCTTCAATCGGTTGAATCATACGCTCATTTATATGGTTTTGAAGGATATCAAGTTTCTCCTCAGCCAACAAAATATTTGGCTCACAATCAAAAATTAGTATTTGGCGATTTAGAAATGACTGTTTTACACACGCCGGGTCACGCGCCGGGTCATGTGGTTTTCTATTTTGAAAAAGATAACTTTGTTGTGAATGGCGATGTACTATTTAGAGGAAGTTTTGGGAGAGTAGATTTACCGGGAGGAAATTTGGAAACGTTAAAGGCATCGATTTTTAATATTATGTTCAAACTTCCAGAGGAAACAATTGTTTATTGCGGACATGGGCCAAAAACAACGATTGGTGTAGAGAAGAAAACGAATTATATTTTAGAGTTTTAATTTTGGCAAGAATAGGAATAAATGCAAGGAATATCCTTCCAAAAAAAATGGAAGGCTTTGGACATTATTCATTTGAAATAACCAAAAGACTTTGTGAATCGCATCCTGAACACGAGTTTGTATTGTTTTTCGATCGAGGAGTTGATACTTCTTTAAAATTTCCAGAAAATGTCAAAATAGTTGTTCTGTTCCCTCCTACTCGCCATCCATTCTTATGGGTACTCTGGTTTGATTTCTTTCTGCCTTTTGCTTTAAGAAAACATAAAATAGATTTGTTTTGGTCGCCAGATGGATTTTGTTCCTTGTTTACTTCAATACCACAATTAATTACGATTCATGACATTAACTTTGAGCATCACCCAAAAGATATGCCTTGGCTAGTTCAGACTTATTTTCGTTTTTTCTTTCCAAAATTTGCAAGAAAAGCGAAGCATATTTTAACCGTTTCAAATTATTCAAAAGAAGACATTTCAAAAACTTATACGATTTCTGAACAAAAAATTAGTGTCGTTTATAATGCTCCAAATAGTTTGTACAAACCAATAATTGAACAAGAAAAATCAGCAGTAAAAAAAGAATTTACTTTTAATTCAGACTATTTTTTATTCGTTGGCTCTATTCATCCAAGGAAAAACATACAGCGTTTAATTGAAGGTTTTGCACTTGCCAAAAAAGATTTAAATGATTTGAAGTTAGTGATTGTTGGAAGTGTGATGTGGAAGGATAAGTTTTTAAATATTCCGAAAGCAATCGAAAAAGATATACTTTTTTTAGGTCATCTTTCGCTTGAAAATCTCACTAAAGTAACTGCTAGTGCATTTGCTTTGACCTATGTTCCTTACTTTGAAGGTTTTGGAATCCCATTAGTTGAAGCAATGAAATGTGGTGTTCCAATTTTAGCAGCAGATGCTACTTGTTTGCCAGAAGTAGCTGGAAACAGTGCAATTTATTGTGATCCATTCGATATAAATTCAATATCAAATGGAATGATTGAATTATATAAAAACGAAAAACTTCGAGAGGAATTATCTTTAAATGGATTGAAAAGAAGCCAAGAATTCTGTTGGAATCAATCAGCTGAAAAAGTTTGGGGAGTAATTGAAAAGGAAATTCATTGATTTTTTAAGAATTAGAATTAACGCTTTTTAGATGTTTTTAATCTCAGAACAATTTCATTAAAAATTGGTTTTAAAGACTAGTAATCAATTGCAAAGCAATTTTTTTATTTAACTTAGCGTCTAACTAAACGTAAACTATTTAACTCTCCTTAACAAATGCTCCTTAGGCTCATTTTGTCTTTGTGTTTCTTCTTTTCTCTTTTTGGAGTCGTTATTAACGCGCAAGTTGTTTCTCCCTTTAACATTCGTTACCAGACCAATCAAAAAGGAGGAATCGTAATACTCTCAAATGTTTCACTTACCTGCAACAGTAACAATGCCGTTTGCGGAACCTATCAACAACAAATTCCCCCAGCTGGTAACCATAATCAAGATGGGAATATAGTTATGGGATTTGTGGATGTTGATGCAGTTACAAGCACTTACAATTCATCGAGTGATAGTTTGAACTTAAATAATTGCAGTGAAATTTTATGGGCAGGTTTATATTGGAGCGCTCGAGTTACTACAACTACGACTAATTATGTTTCTCGCAATACCGTAAGAATTAGAACAAACGATGATAGTTATCAAACTTTAACCGCTGATCAAACCTTGGATGTTCCAAGTATTGCATCAAATTCAAACTTTCAAATGCCCAGTTATTTTTGTTACAAAGACGTAACTGGAATAGTTCAAGCTGGAGGAAACAAAGCAAGATATACGATCGCAAATGTTGTTTCTCAAACAGGTGTAAATAATCTTTTTGGTGCTTGGTCGCTTGTAGTGGTTTACAAAAATGTGTTTCAATCGATGCGAAACTTAACAGTTTTTGATGGAATGGCTTATGTTAGTAGCGGAAACAGTGTGGATTTACCTATTTCTGGGTTTGTTACTCCACAATTGGGACCGGTAAGCTTTGAATTGGGAGTTGTTGCTTACGAAGGTGATAGAAATATACAAGGAGACCGTTTACAATTCAATGGTAATGGAACTTTTCAAGATATCATTGACCCCATGCGAAGTACGAATGACTTTTTCAATAGTACATCAACCTCAAACGGGGCGTATACACCTCATAGGAATCCAAGTTACAACAACAATTTAGGTTTAGATTGTGGGATTTTTAATCCGAATAATACAAGTTTAAACTATATCGGAAATAATGTTACGAGCGCAACAATCAAAGTTGTGACTTCACAAGATGCTATTTTACCGCGAGTTATCACCTCCGCAATAGATATTCTCGAACCTGACTTACGAGCTAATGTCCGAATCAAAGACTTAAACGGTGGATTAACCAATCCTGGAGATATTTTGGAATATACTTTAGTTGGAAAAAATATTGGTTCAGATGCTTCGTTGGAAACGTTTATGGTTGATACACTAGATCCAAGGACGACTTATGTTCCAGGTTCAATTTCAATTGTGCATGGTCCAAATCTTGGAGCAAAAACCGATGCAACTGGAGATGATCAAGCAGAGTTTATTGCAAGTAATAACACAATTAAAGTAAGAATTGGAACTGGTGCAAATTCAACTATTGGTGGGCAAGTTAACAATTCTTCGACTGGCGCTGATAGTACTGTAATTAAATTCAGAGTGACCGTTGTCGATGATTGTTTGATGTTTCAATGTGATAATACTTTAGATCATAAAGCTTACATTTTTGGGAAAGGAAATATTTCTCAAAACTATTACAATAATGATGGTGTTTCTGATGTTTTAGATGCAAATGGCTGTCCTTCAACGGCTAGTAATACTTTAACCATAAATGTTTCTACTT
>JBILQY010000144.1:0-6410 GCA_044372955.1 Crocinitomicaceae bacterium
TCGAAAGCATCCTTATTGGCGACTAAAGATCAGTTAGAGTCATTAATGAAGATTTATATTGGTTATCCAAAGGAAGCTAGTTTAACTTTTGAAACTGATAAACTTGTTGAAAAAACAATTCTTGTTGATCAAAACGAAACGAATTTCTTGGCCATTAAAATGCTTGATTCTCATAAGAAAATGAATGCCGAGGAGAAAAAAGGAATAACGATGGGTTATTTGCCAAATCTTTCTTTTTATACGGCTTACAACTATAACATCAACTTAAAACCAGAAGATGACTTTCGAAAAGGAATTGACGGTGCGTTCATTGGTTTGCGCTTGGATTGGACACTTTTTGATGGCTTAGAAAAATACCACAAAGCCAAAATGAATCAATTGAACAAGGAAAAACTTGATAATCAGTACGATTTACTTAATCAACAATTAGAAATGACTGTTGAAAATAACCGCAAACAAATCGAAGTAAAAACGGGTGCTTTAAGTGTTACCAAAGAACAATTACGACTTGCTGAAGATATCCATAAAAATGCAGTTTTAAAATTCAAACAAGGAATGAGTAGTTCAAACGACTTAATACTTGCTGAAAATGGATTGCAACAAGCACAAACAAATGTAGTTTCAGCCTACATTCAATTACGTCAAGCTGAATTAGAATATTTAAAATCAATTGGAAATATTAAATAAGGAATTATGAACAAAAGAGTAATAATTATTGCACTAGGAGCTGTTGTTTTGGTAGGTTTAGGAGCAATGAAATTAATGTCAAATAAAAAAGAAGTTGAAGCAAAATTATACATTCGCGATGCTTCTGAAGCGATTCTTGTTGACGTGTCACAACCCACAACTCATACGTTTGAAAGTTCGCTTTCATTTCTGGGAACTTTTGATGCTGCTCATCAAAACAATATCGCTTCTGACGGTTCTGGAAAATTAATCAAATTGCTGGTTGAAGAGGGTGATGTTGTTTCAACAGGACAAACGATTGCAAAACTAGACGACGAGTTGATTCAATTACAAATCCAGGAAGCACAATTGAATTTGGATAATTTGAAAAATGATAATGCGCGTTATTCTAGTTTGAAAAAAGACAATGTTATTGCAAGTGCTGAGGTAGAAAAAATCGAATTGGCAGTAAAAACAACAGAGGTAAAGATTAAACAATTGCAAAGACAATTAAGAAGCACCACAATTGTGGCTCCTTTTAGCGGTGTTGTTAGCAAGCGAATGGTAGATTTGGGTTCGATGGTTATGCCTGGAACGCCAATTGTTGAACTAACGGACATTTCTTCTTTAAAATTAACTATTTCTGTTCCTGAGCGCGACGTGCTAAAATTCACAAAAGGACAAGCTGTTTCAGCACACGTGGATGTTTACGGAGATGTTGATTTTACTGGAAAAATCTCTCAAATTGCTGTGCAAGCAGATGCTTCACATAACTTCAAAATCCAAGCAACAGTTCAAAATTCTGGTGCAAATCGCATTATGGCAGGAATGTATGGTTCGGTTTCATTAAGTAATTCAAAAAGTACAACTGCACTTGCTGTACCTAGAAAAGCGTTGGTTGGTTCTTCTAAAAACCCACAAGTTTATGTAGTAAGAAATGGAAAAGCGATTTTAACTTCTTTCAATGCTGGAACATCAGATGGAGACTTTATTGAAGTGATTTCAGGTCTTTCTAAATCGGATAAAATCGTAACGAAAGGTCAAGTGAATTTGCAAAACAACGCAAACGTAAAAACGACAAAATAATTAAGTCATGACACTTACAGAATTATCCATAAAACGCCCTTCGTTCATCATTGTTATTTTTACAATTTTGATTGGTGGTGGACTTATTTCCTATAATCAGTTGAGCTACGAATTGCTTCCTGATTTTTCTCCTCCGATTTTAACAATCACAACAACTTATCCTGGAGCTTCTCCTGCAACTGTTGAAAGCCAAGTTTCTAAACCTTTAGAAGACGCCTTGAGTGGTTTGGAAAACATCAATGAAGTAACCGCTTTTTCTTTGGATAATGCTTCGGTGTTGCTATTAGAATTTAAAGCTTCAGCCGATATCGATAAATCATTGGAAGATGCGCAGCGGAAAATTAACAACATCCTCAATAAATTACCAGAAGGTTCTCAGACGCCAGTAATTGCAAAAATAGAACCCAATGCTTCGCCTGTTCTCCAAGTTAGTGCTATTGCCGAAAACATGGACGATCGCGACTTTATGGAGTTGATGGATGATGAAATTCTTCCCTTAATTAAACAAACTAAAGGAGTTGCTGAAGTGCAGGTAATCGGTGGTGAACGTCGTGCTTTTCGTGTGAATGTTGACAAAGACAAAATGAAACGTTATGGTCTTTCTTTTTCGGCAATTAATCAAGCAATCGCGGCAGCAAATGTTGAATTTCCTACAGGAAAATTAAAGAGCGATGAAGAACAAATGACTGTTCGTCTTGCTGGTAAATTCCAAACAATCAAAGATTTAGAGGGACTTGTATTGTATTCAAAAGGAACTTCTACAGTGAAGTTAAGTGATGTTGCCGAAGTTGTTGACGGAATCGAAGACCAAATTACAGTAAGTCGATTCAATGGTGTAAACGGGGTTGGTTTGCGAATTAAAAAGCAAAGTGATGCAAACGCTGTGGATATGTCAAAAGCAACTAAAGAACGTTTCAAAGAAATTGAAGAAAAATACAAGAAACAAGGTTTGAAATTTACGGTTGCAACTGACACTTCTTTACCAACAATCGAATCTGTGGATGCTGTAATTCACGATTTAGAATTGGCAGTTATTTTGGTTGCGGCAGTGATGTTATTGTTTTTACATAGCTTGCGAAATGCATTCATTGTATTGGTTTCCATTCCAGCGTCCTTGATTTCTACATTTATTGCAATGTACTTGTTGGGCTACACCTTGAATTTAATGACTTTATTAGCAATGTCTTTGGTAATTGGAATTTTGGTCGATGACTCCATTGTGGTTTTGGAAAATATTTATCGCCATTTACAAATGGGTAAAAACAGACGACAAGCAGCACTTGATGGACGTAATGAAATTGGATTTACAGCCTTAGCAATTACACTTGTGGACGTTGTGGTTTTCTCGCCAGTTGTATTTATTGAAGGAACGATTTCCGACATTTTACACCAGTTTTCAATTGTCGTCGTCGTTTCGACCTTGATGTCTTTGTTTGTCTGTTTTACTTTAACTCCTTGGTTGGCTTCACGTTTTGCAAAAGAAATCAAGTTGAATCCTAAAAATCCATTTCAAGCTGTTTTACTTTGGTTTGAAAGACGAATCACGATTTTCACCGAACAATATGTGAAATTAGTAGGTTGGTCGCTGCGTCACAAATTATTGATGGGTGGAATTATTTTAGCCATTTTCATTGGAAGTATGGCAACTATGGGACTTGGAATTGTAGGTCAAGAGTTCGTTGCGCAAGGAGATCAAGGGAAATTTATGGTCAAATTGAAATACGATAAGAGTACTACTTTCGAAGAAAATAATGCCATAACCTTGGAGATTGAAAAGATGATTTTAGCCCAAAAAGATGTGGTTGATATTGTATTTTCAAATGTTGGAGGTCCAAGTTCAGGGATGGGAGCAGCGTCTTTTGGTGCAGAAAACAAGTCCGAGATTACGGTGAAAATGAAACCAGGAATGCAAAACGTATTCCCGACAATCACTTATATGAATGCGATTCGCGACAAAATCGAGGATAAATATCCAGGTGTTGAGGTGAAAACTATGAATATGGGGATGGTTGAGTCAGAGGAAGCACCAATTGAAATATTCCTTTCATCGGATGACAGTGAGTTGTTGATGAAAGAAGCACGAAGATTGAAAGCAGCAATTTTGGATATGAAAGGAGCAAAAGATCCTACAATTTCAACCGATGATGTAACACCTGAAGTTCGAATTGAATTAGATCGCACAAAGATGGGACAGTTAGGTTTACCAATTGCTGTTATCGGAATGCAACTTCAAAATGCCTTAACAGGAAATGATGATAGTCAGTTTGATGTGAAAGGTCAGGAGTATGACATCCGAATTATGATGGACAAATTTGACCGAAAAAATGTGGATGATATTAAAAGTTTAACCTTTACATCGAACGACGGTAAACAAATTTTGTTGAGTGAGTTTGCCACTGTTTCAGTAGAAAATGGAAATGGTTCATTGGAGCGTAAAAATCGTATTTCAAACACTACAATTCGCTCGTATGTTTTGGGAACAGCGGCTGGAAATGTGTCAGCTCAAATTGAAGAATATTTAGAAGATAAACCACTTGACCCAAATATTCGTATGTTGTGGGGTGGAGAAATTAAACGTCAAAAAGAATCAATGGGAGCTTTGGGAACAGCAATGGGAATTGGTTTAATATTGGTGTATTTAATTATGGTTGCGCTTTATGATAACTTCGTTTATCCATTTGTTGTATTGTTTTCTATTTTAGTTTCTTTAGTTGGGGCAATTTTAGCTTTGAATTTATCTTCATCCAATATGGGAATTTTCACGATGTTAGGTATGCTAATGTTACTCGGATTGGTTGCGAAGAATGCGATTTTGATTGTCGATTTTACCAATCATTTGAAGGAAAAAGGCTACAATGTTTACGATGCACTTTTGGAAGCTGTGAGTGAGCGTATGCGTCCAATCTTGATGACCACAATCGCGATGGTGGTTGGGATGATTCCAATTGCTACTGCGACTGGTTCGGGTGCTGAATGGAAAAATGGGTTAGCTTGGATTCTTATTGGAGGACTTACTAGTTCAATGTTCCTTACAATAATCGTTGTTCCAATGATGTATTATGTTGTCGATAAAATCATGGAGAAAGTAAATAACTTGAGAAATCGAGGTAAGGAAATCGAAAAAGAACCAGAGTTGATTGTATAATTCAATATCAAGGGCTAGATTTTTTCTAGCCCTTTTTTTATACCTGATCTAAAATCTCGTTTGATTGTTTAATTGAGCGCTCGTTTCTTGCTATTTTTATGGTATAAATAAAGAAGGCAATAATTAAAATTTTAATTACTAAATTATTGACAATTGTTATTGGGTCAAGGGCAGCAAATAGGACGATAAGTAAGATGTAATAGACTAATCCTGAAACAAATGCTGCATAAGGTTTGAAAAACGATAAAATTCCGAAACCGATAAAAATGGACGCAATTCCCCAATCAATAATACCATAAAGTAATTGGTGGTTTAAAATGTAAAAGGCTTCAAAAACTCCCATTATTACATAAAACAAACCAATAAATAGTAACACATAACTACCCTGGTTGAGGTTTTTTTTGATAGTTGCAATTTTTTGTTCTTCCGCTAATCTTTGAAGTCGTACTTCACGCGATTCTTCAATGTAGTCTTTACAGTTTCCGAAGAAAGTTGGAAGGTGATTTGTAAGCCCACAAATAGTTCCAAGTTTCTCGTCAAATTTTCTGTTTTTGCAGACGCTGCATTGTTTTAATTGTTCGGTTCTGTTCATAAGTAGGAAGGTTTGAAATTTACTTTTTCACCATTTTCAAAATCAATACAGCTTCATTTTTAGCAAAAACTTCCCATTTTCCGGAAGCAATAAAATCATCAATTGCCTTTTGGTAGGTTATATCATCGTACGGATATTTATTTTCTTCTGCTGGTAAAAGCGCTATGTAGTTGGCATTTCCAATAAATGGATAATGAAAAATATAATCGCGAAAAGCTAAATGCGGCGCTAAACAAGATTGTGCACTAACTCTTGCATCTGCTGGAATAGTCTTTAGCAATCTATTTACTTCAGCAACATCAAAATTGCGTTGCCAATGTTCTTTTTTGTAAAATTGACTGTTTGCTTGGTTGTAATATTCTGAAGTACGATTGTCAAGGAAACGAGCTGTGCTCAACACCGTCAAACCAAGAACAACGCTTGCTGCAACCGTTTTGTATTTTTGAAAGCGTTGAAGCGCTGTGTAAAAACCAAGCACAATCAAGGGTGCAAATTCAATCGAATAATGAACGCTAATTCCCCAGCGAATTGGTACGTCATTAAACATTTTTTGACCCAAAATTGGAACAATCATAATCAAATATTCTGGGGCAAGAACAAGCGCAAATCCACCTGCAAGTGCCAAGGCTAAGTAAGTTTCTACTTTAATTCCGTCGTAGGCTGGATTTCCAGAATGATTCACAAAAAGCAATTCAATTGTTTTGATGGGATGCTTGAGGATGTTGACAATTACTTCTCCGAAATTTCCACCTAAAGCATTGAACGAATTGTGTAAATAATCCCTGCCCGGCGTTGCCAAACTTGGAATAATAACTTTCAAAACGAGTATGAAATAAATAGCAGCAGCTAGGGCAAAATACAAACCAATCAAAGCTGTTTTTTTATCTTTTTGAAGCAGAGATTTGAATGCCAAGCCAAACC
>JBILQY010000145.1:0-6401 GCA_044372955.1 Crocinitomicaceae bacterium
CAAACCAACAGCATTTCCTGCCATTGCTAAAATCAAACCTACTCTAGATCCCCAACCGGAAGATTGTGTATTCGCCATATTCGTTTTTTAAAGAATGTCAACGAAGATACAATTTTTTTCTTTTTAGAGGTATTTAAGTGTTTCTTCTATCGTTTTTGGATTGTATCCTAGTTCATTTCTAGATTTAGATAAATCAAAACCTGTTCTTGGAGGACGTTTTGCTGGTTGATTTAAGGTTGAACTATCTGTTTTTGTTAAACTTTCAGTGGATAAACCATAAAAATTTGCGACGCGTTCAACAATTGTATAAATGGAAATAGTCTCAGGTCCAGAAATATGATAAATTCCAGTTTTGTTTAATTCACAAATTCGTAAACAAGCCCAAGCTAAATCGTCTGCCCAAGTTGGTGCGCGGAATTGATCGTCGATTATATTCATTGGTTGGCCTTTAGACAATGCTTCTTTTGCCCAACAAATGATATTGGTTCTACTTAAATTATTTCCAGTTCCATAAACTATAATTGTTCTTACAATTGAATGATTTTTATAATCTGAATTTAACAAAAGTGCTTCTCCATCTACTTTAGATTTTGCGTAAACGCTCAAAGGATTTGGTTCGTCTGTTTCTTTGTAGTTTCCTTTTTCACCATCAAAAATAAAATCAGTTGAAAGCAATTGAAAATGAGCGTTTAATTTTTGTGCTGCTTCAAACAAATAACGCGTTGCGGTAACGTTTACCAATTCGCATTCTTCTGGATTTAACTCACACGCATCCACATTTGTAATTGCTGCTGTGTGAATAATATGCGTTGGTTGATAAGCATTGAATACTTCCTCTATTTCCGCTTCAGAACAAATGTCTAATTGCTTATAGTTAATTAAAGGACAATCCGTATTTCTATTTTCACCTTTTGAGGTTGCTAAAAAATCAATTCCTTTTTTGATAGCTTGACGCACGATTTTTTGTCCAAGAAGTCCATTGCTTCCAGTGATTAAAACTTTCATTTATGATTTTATTTGTAGGTTGAATAATTGATTCACATGTTGTATTTGCTCCATCGTTCCTAAAACGAGTAAGGAAGATTTTTCCTCTAGTAAAATTGATTCAGGTGGATTCACGATGAATTCTCCATTATTTGAGCGAAAACCAATAACGGTTGCTCCAGTTATTTTTTTTAAATTCAATTCTTCCAGTGACTTACCTTGATAATGCTGTGGTAATTCATCGAAGGATATTGATTCTATGTTTGAACCATTTCTTCCTTCGAGTTTAATTTGATCTAAAAATTCAATTACATCTGGTGAAGAAACCAATGAAGCCATGTGTGTACCTCCAATCGAATCGGGCATTATTACGTGATGTGCTCCAGCAATCTTCATTTTACCAATTGTTGCTTTTTGAGAAGCTCTTGAAATAATTTGCACATCATTCGTACAAGCTTTCGAGGATAAAACAATGAACAAATTATCAGCATCATTCGGAAGGCAACAAATAATTGCTTTTGCTGTTTTTAGTCCCGCTTTTATTAAAACTTCATCTTTGGTAGCATCGCCATTTACAATGATTAAATCTTCTAAATTCAAATTTAAATCAGAAGCTTTTTCTTCAATTGCAACTACTTTACAACCAGAATTTAATAAATCCTGTGCTACTTGAATTCCGACTCTACCAAGTCCACAAACGATGATGTGATTTTCTAATCCAGTCATAATTTTTAATAGTCTAAAGTTTCTAATGTTTCTTCCAAGTTCGCCTGAGGCAATCAAAGATGTTATAAGTGAAATTAAATAAGTAAAAGTACCAAAAGTACTCAATATTAAAAAAGAGGTAAACAAACGACCTTCAACTGATAATGGATGTACTTCGCCAAAACCAACGGTAGTTATTGTGATAACCATCATGTAAAAGGCATCTAGGAAAGACCATTTTTCAATTAAGATATAGCCACTAATTCCAAAGATAAAAATGAAAATTAGCGCAAATGCTACGATATAGAACTTTTTGAAAATACTCCAATGGCTTACAGTTCCCATATTGATTTTTTACGCTTTGGTTGAAAGGTAAAGTAATGTTTGTGCTCTAAAATCCAAGCCATTATTAAATATAACAAAACTGGAGAACCTAATGCAACAAAAGAAAAATAGATAAAACCAAGACGCACTTTAGAACTGTTAATTCCAAGTTTTCGTGCCCACCAAGCGCAAACTCCAAAGGATTGCATTTCAAAGAAAAACACTATTTTTTGAAAAAATCGTTTCATGGATTCAAAAGTTTAATTCCAACCGTGCAGTTTAAGCATTGTTTGTGGGTACAAAATTGCTGATAAATTTCCAATGCTGCTTGCGAATCATAAGCTGTTTTGGAAATAACATTCATATTTTTCCATTTTTTGACAAATACGTTTGATTCAGTCGGAAGCTGTTTTAAAATGGCTATTGCTTGATCTTGAAAATTTATGGATTGGTCGATTGTTTCTTGACGTCCAAATAAATAAGGGACAACCGCATTGATTATCACATTGGTAAAAAGCGATTTTTCATAAATTCCATTATGCTTGAAAAAGACAGCCAACTTTTCAATGAGTATTTTTTCTTTCTGCTGAAAATCTATTGTCGTAAAGTCAAAATGATAAAGAAAAACTGCAAACTGCTCAACGCGTTTAGGAACATTCGCTGTGGCATGAAATCCTTTGGTTTTCCATTGAATCCCTAAATGACTTTCTTCTGAAAAAGCAAGAAAATTGATTCTACTTACAAATTCGTCAATTGAAAAATCGTGAAGTGTTTGCCAATCGATTGAATTTAATAACTGTTCGAAAGGTTGCTGATTTAAATTGGCTCCAAAAGCTCGCGCAACGAAATGGAGGAATACGTTCTTCTGGTCTTTGTCGTCATTCTGTGGAAAGTAATTTGATTTACGTTTCAAGCGATTGATTATCGCGCGATTTTTCATGTTTTCCCAATATTCATGTGAAATCGTATGAAACAAACTTTCGCAAGGAATGCTGGATTTGTTTTTTTGTAAAAATTGGTACTGTTTGAAATGATTTAGGTCTATCCACGATTTTAATTCAAGTGTTGGAAGTATTCGTCCATTTTGAATGACTTCACAATCGGCATTATAAACCACATGCAAAATAACATTGTCGTAGTTGGGGTCAACTTGATGTTTGTGTTTGTACCAATCAGAAGCATTCACATGAATTTCTATAGAGCCAAACCATTTTAAATCATCCAAGATAATAGAACCGTCTTTGAAGTCTGGACCGTTCTCAAATTCATTGTAACTTCCGAAGTCTAACAAAGAAAAGCTTCTGCCGTCGACTAGCTGCATTAAATGAATTGGCAAGCGTTTCATTTTCCATAAATAGTGTAGATAAAGTTCATTCATAAAAATCAATTCTATTATGAATATAACAAAAAAAAGCGTCCCGAAGAACGCTTTTATCTATTTTTTATAGTCGACTATCTCGGTAGAGGATCGATGTAAACTTTGTATTTAGGATCAGCTGGTGGTGCAGAAGCTGCATCGAATTCTAGAGGAACATCTGTTGTTCCAGGTTGGAATACCACTTTAACTGTTGTTCTACGATTGATTTGGTGTAATTTTTCAAATTTCGCTTTATCAGTTGCCTTGAATTGATTGATATAAGTTTCTGTTAACACTTGTTCAACTCCTTTTTCATCAATCCATTTAGCTGGTTCAGCTTCACCACGACCAATAGGTTTGATTCTTCTTGGGTCAATACCTTTTTGGTCAACTAAATAATTGTAAACTGCTTTCGCACGATTCTCAGACAATGCTTGATTGTGTACTTCTGTATCACGAGCATCTGTGTGTGAATACAATTCAATAACTAATGTTGGGTTGTCTTTCAATAAATTCTCTAAGAATTTCAATGAGTCTAAAGACATACATGTAGCATCGTTGATGAAAGACCATTTATCCAACGGGTAGCGAACCTCAGGAGTTCTAATTTCTATTGGAATTAAAGGAATTTCGATTAAGAAACTTTGGCTATTGTCAAGTCCTTTAGTTGTAAATTTTGCTCCATTTTTATCTGTGAAGTAACGAGCTTTGCTTGATTTGATTTGGTAATCATGCCCTTCTGTAATGTAGCGAGATTTATCTTTACGCTCCACCCATTTCTCTGTACGACCAGTTTTATCAGTTGTACCTTCCCATGTTTGACCGTCAACTTCTGTCACAACAACTTTTGCACCTTCAATTTTTTTGTTTTTATTTCCTAATTCGTAAACAACGACTCTTAGGTCATAAACATTAGGAGGAATGCTATAACTCCAAATATCAGGTGTATACTCAACACTTGAACTTGTTTTTCTTTCAGATGTAAAGAATCCTGATTTACCATCAAAATCACACATTGCGTAATCATTTCCTGGCGAGTTAAATGGTGTACCGATATTTTTAGGATTTGCCCATTTGTTTTCTGTTCCAACTCTTTCAGCAGAGAAGATGTCTAATCCACCAATTCCAGGAAGACCATCACTTGCAAAAAACAATTGTCCTTTTGGTCCTAATGAAGGGAATAATTCATTTCCTCCTGTGTTGAAAACTGGACCCATGTTTTTAGGGATCGAATCCCATAACTTTTCTTTTTTGTTGTAGTTTACAAACCAAAGATCACGACCTCCAAAGCTTTTTTCACCAAGACTATTTTCAACCATATCAGAAGCGAAAATCATCATCATACCGTCTTCTGAAACACAAGGATGTCCAACAGAGATAGTATCATTAGCTTTAAGTTTGATTTTTGTGATATTGTCGAAATCTTCACCATTCAAATCTGTCATCCAGATATCACAACCTAACATTGATTTTTCTTTGTTAGGACATCTTGTAAAGTACATCGTTTTTTTCTTAGAGTCAAAACAAACAGAACCTTCGTTTTCAGCTGTATTAATAATTCCTTTTGTGTCTATTGATTTTACGTTGATAGGATTCATTTTGTCATCGTACTCCGCAACGAAGATATCCATGTATTTTTGACCTGTAATAGGATCTCTGTCTTTTCCAAAAGCATCTTCTCTACTTGAAGAGAAATAAATTTTCTTTCCTTTTTTATCAGCGAAAGAAGGCGCCATATCGAATTCTTTTGTGTTGATTTTCGTTTCAACTTTAGCGATTATTTTAGATTCAAAATCTTCAAATCCTTTAAAAGTTTCACATCCAGCTATCAAAGCGTCAATTTCTTTATGCTTGGATTCAGGAGCAACACGCTTGTATTCTTTATAGGTTTTTGCAGCACCGTTAAAATCCTTCAACATTCGTTGCATGTTTGCTTTGTGATAATAAACCTCTGGTTTGATGTCGAAATATCTCAATTCCAAACATACACCATACCATTCGTTCGCTTTTTCATAACGCTCCATGTTACGATAAGACTCAGCCACTTTGAATGCCATGTCACCTTTTTGTTTTAAGGAACCTTTAACACCGAGCTTTTTGAAAGCGTCCTCACATTTTGGAGCAGCTTCAAAGTAGTTTCCAGAATTAAATGCAAAGTTGGCTTCACGAACGTACTTAGGATCCTGTTTTTCTTGAGAATAAACATTCGTTACTCCTAATACAAATAATGAGAATAATAAAATTAGTTGTTTCATGATGGTTTATTTTACTTGACTTTCTTTCGTCGAGGCCAACAAAAATAATAAAAATTTAATTTGATGCACTATAAATCCGCCATCTTGATAATAAGTCTGTAAAATTTGAAGGAAGTTCGGAGTCAAACGAGAGGTGTTTTTTAGTGTTAGGTTGCAGAAAACCAAGTGTTTTAGCGTGCAGTGCTTGACCTGGTAAAAGCTCAAAACAATTTTCAACGAATCGCTTGTATGCATTTGATAATGTGCCTTTTAGTATTTTATTTCCACCGTATTCTAGGTCGTTGAAAAGTGGATTTCCGAGGTGTTGAAAGTGGGCTCTAATCTGATGTGTTCGACCTGTTTCAAGCTTACATTCTACCAATGTAACATACCCAAATCTTTCTAAAATTTTATAGTGAGTAACAGCATGTTTGCCATAATCTCCGTTCGGAAACACAGTCATCACCTTTCTGTTCTTCAATGACCTACCAATATTTCCTGTAATTGTTCCACCTTCTTTAAGGTCTCCCCATACCAATGCATAATAATGGCGTTCGGTGGTTCGGTCAAAAAATTGCTTTGCTAAATGTGTTAAGGCCATTTCCGTTTTGGCAACTACCAGCAATCCTGTTGTATGTTTATCAATGCGATGCACTAAACCGGGGCGACCAAAATAGTCAGATGGTGGTTTTGGTAAGTTATCAATATGGTGTACTAAAGCGTTAACTAATGTGTCTTTGTAGTTTCCATATCCAGGGTGAACGACCATGTTTGCTGGTTTATTAACCACTAATAAA
>JBILQY010000190.1:0-5469 GCA_044372955.1 Crocinitomicaceae bacterium
TGAATGATTATCGTGCTTAATATTCAAAATAGGCCGTAATCTTTAAATGGAGTATACTAACCACAGGCAAGTCCCCTAGCTTTTATTAACCTATTTACAATAATCGTTTACATTTTCAAAGTAACTTTTAATGAACCAAAATTGCTCTTCTTCAAATAGAAAAATTTGTTCTCCAAGAACTACAGGAAGTAGGCAGAGAAATAATGCTTTTGCCGAAAGAAACAGTCCCATTTGATGAGTTTTATTCAAATATCATTGGAGGTAATACACTTAGAGCTTTTCACAGGATTGATAAAGAAAATAGTGGTCCACGAACGATATTATTGGATTTCTTGAAGAATAATGAATTAACATTAATTGAAAATTTAAAGTCTTGCAAATCAATTGAAGACATAGACTTCTTGAGTGAAAAATTAGAAATTGCATTAAGAAATGAACTTTCCGAAAATGTTGTAAAACGAGTTTTGGCTAGCTACAATTCTGTGCGTAAGTTGATTGATTTAATTCTTGAGCAAATAGTATTAGTGTCTTGTGCGTTGGATGATTTTAGACAGAACTTAATTCATTTATTACGTGTACCACTTGACTCCTTTATTTTAAATTCTTCATGCTTGTTTTCTTTTAACGAACGAAATCAATTGAAGCTAGATAATAATGGGAGCGGTTTTTTAAGTGTTAAAACAAAAGAGCAATACTATGCCATTCAATCTCATTTACGGAATGTAGCCGAAAGCAACAAAATTGATCATCCAATATATTTCGATGTATTATGGAGAGATAGAATCACTTACACCAACAATATTTTAAATTAATTATGATGTCAAAACGAAAATTCTTTTTTAGGGTATTAATGCCAATATTGATTTTCTGTAACGCAAGTTTCTCACAAAAAGATTACAAATTTTACAAATCTTATAAAGGAGATTTAAAAGAAGACTTCAAAACATTAAGATTTCAAGGAAAATTAAAGGAAAACCAATTATACAAACAAGAGAATAACTATTTTAAAGTTATTTATTTAAATAAGGACATAAACAAAATTCAAGTGTTGAATCACGACGCATTTGTTGTCGAAGAATATAAAAAATTGGGAAAGAAAACATCAAAGACTACTTTTACTAAAACAACTGAAGGGGTATTAACTAATTATTATTATTTTGACTGGGAAAAAAATTATTCAACTAGTTCCGTTTTAACAAAATTAGACGATAAAAAAAATGAAATTGAAGCAATCGAATTTGATGTAAATAAAAAAATAATTACTATACATCAAAAAAAATATAATCAACTTGGTGAAATTATTGAAGAAATAACGTTAGATGGCTCTAAGACGTTATCTTACGACGACTATGGTTGTGCAACAAGAAAATTTGAATATGACCAAAAAGGCAATTGTACAGATGTCTTTTGTTTTGACAAGGAAAACAAAATAAGATCAAAAACAAAAAACATCTTTGATATTAACGGTATTAAGTCTGAAACGTGCGAACTTAAATTTAACTCGGGTAAAGTATTTGATAAACATATTTCAAAATTCGATAAAAGAGGAAATATAATAGAGACAATCGATTCAACAGAATCTTATTATTGGATTAATATATTTGAATTCGACCAAAAAAACAGACTCAAAAAAAGCACAAAAATTGATAATGATGAAATTTCAATATACTATTATTCTAAAAGAAATATTGAAACTAAAAGAGGGAAGAAGCAACTACAAAAAAAATATGCTTGTTTTGATAAAAACTTAAGGCCTTGTAATTGTGCATTTACAAACTCTGAATTATCCGATAATTATTCAATAAAAAAATCCAAGTTCAATCGGCACAAAAAAGTAAAAAAAGAGATTTATCTCGACACAAACAATCAATTGACATTTTGGATTGATAATTCCGCTAATGCCATCTATGCACCTATTTCTAAGTTCCGTTATTTTCAAAATGGCGAATTAAAATCTCAAAAAACGTACGATAAGTTTGGAAAACTTTTTTCAGAAATTAGTTATGATAAAAATGGGGTAGAATTAAATCTGTGGGATAATTTAACTTTTGACAAAGAAGATAAAACCAAATATTCGAAGTATGAAAAAGTACAAATCAAAGAACAAATTTGGATGGCTGAAAATCTCAGTGTAGAAAAATTTAGAAACGGAGATCCAATTTTACAAGCTGAAACAAATGAAGAATGGATTCAGGCATTTGAAAAAGGTATTCCCGCTTGGTGTTACAGTTATCATTATTCTCTAAAAATAGGTAAACTTTACAATATATATGCAGTAACAGACACAAGAGGTTTGGCTCCTAAAAATTGGCATGTACCAAGCTCTGATGAAATGGAAACATTAGTAAAAAATCTTGGTGGAAAAGACAGTGCTTTTAATCAACTTATTAAAAAAGAAGCATGGAATCATAATGAATACTTGAAAAATTCATACACAAAAAAAATTGTTTCGTTTAATGCTTTACCAACTGGATATAGAGATTTTATGGGTGAATTTAATGACTTTAATCATTTTGCTTTTTGGGGAAGTACAATAAGTCAACAAGAAAACAAAAAGTACCTTGTTTCATTTTCACTACATCAATCCCCAGAAGAAAAAGGCTTAGATATCTTTTATCATGTATGGGACGCTCAGGGATATTCTGTACGTTGCGTAAAAGATTGATAAAATAAAAATATTACCAAATGAACTCAATTAAAGCAACCGATTTGTTTTCAATAAACGTATATAGTCAAAATGATTTCCCCTTGAATATTAAATTCAACGAAAAAGCAAACCATGGATATAATCTATCAGGAAGTGGTGTATTTCAGTTGTTTTTTGATCAACAAATCGTTTATATAGGTTTGGCAGATAAAGAACCAGCTATTCAAAGATTTGAAAAACAACTCACATCCATTACTTTACGTGGGACTTCTATTTCTTTTAACCCTGATTGCGAGAATCAAATAAATTCTGATTCGGTTCTTAAGAAAGTATTCCAAACAGTGAGCAACAAAAAAACATAATTAGCTTTTTAAAAACAAGTCAACTTAAACAATACGAGTATTGTAAGGATATAAAACCAACGTCTGACAATAATTGTCTTGGTGATTATTGTAGCTATGCAAATGCTAGTCCAGGTAGTTTTGTTTTTATTGATGTTTTCTACACGCGAGATGGTATAAATGGCGTACCAATTTCTGCAAAATTAAGGGTGGTGTATTAATTGTCAAATTGCTTTAACACATCGAAAACAGAAAAATTTGGTCGATATTTTAAGGTGATATTTTATAAATAGGCTTGGTCTTTAACATTCGGACTTCGAGAGCATTTCGATAAATTCAATAGCCTCCTCAGTCCTCGAATTCAGTACTTTTATCTGCAATTATTTCTACTTACCAAGTAATTACAGAGTGAGTCTGGGAAACAATATTTTTGGCTTTAATTTTAAATTGTATTCAACATTTACTCAAAATAAATCATCGTTTACTCATTCGTATTGCAAGCTTCAAATCAATACTTAACTTTACAAATAATGATTAAGACTGTTATAATTGATGATGAAATAAATGCACGTGAGCTTTTAGAAAAAATGCTTAATCGCTATTTTCCGCAGAAATTTATTGTTTGTGATTTGTGTGAGAGTATTGATGAAGCTGTAAAATCAATTGAAAAACACAAGCCAGACTTAGTTTTTCTCGATATTCAAATGCCCAATAAAAGCGGTTTTGAATTATTTAAGGAAATAAAAGAAATTGATTTTGAAGTCATTTTTACGACAGCTCATTCAAAATATGCCATTGAAGCCATTAAGCGAAGTGCTCTGGATTACTTATTAAAACCAATCAATTACTTGGATTTATTAGAGGCAGTTAGTCGCTATGAAAAAAAGAACAAGAAATCAAATCAACAAAAACAATTGCGTGTTCTTCTTGAAAACATTGATACAGGAGATGCCGCACATAAAAAGATGGCCATTCCAACGGAAATAGGTTTTGAATTTTTAAAATTTAATTCCATTGTTTTTTTGGAAGCACAAAGTAACTACACCAAGTTTTACTTATCGAATAATTCTACGATAACAACTTCCAAAACACTCAAGTATTTTGAATCCATTTTACCTGAGAGTTTGTTTTTCAGAATTCATAAAACCTACATGGTTAACTTAAATTTTGTGGTCCGTTTTACAAAAGTCGATGATTTCATGGCTGAGTTGATAACTGGACACAAATTACCTGTTTCTATTCGTAAAAAAGATGATTTCATTTCGGCTATCACGCGTACTTCTAATAGTTAATATAATTTTCTGTAATTCGATTTTGAGTTTACATGCTCAAAATGTAACAAATTACACCATTGCAGATGGATTATCAGGAAATTCAATAAAGTGTATATACAAAGATTCTGATGGACTTTTGTGGATTGCAACCGAAACAGGTCTGAACACTTTTGATGGAATCAACTTCAAGATTATTGACCAAAAAGAGGGTTTGAAATACAATTCCATTTGGAAAATAATCGAGGATGATAAGAAGAATATTTGGTTGTCGGCCTATGGAAATGGAGTAATTAAATACGATCGAAAAAAGTTTACTTATTACGATACAAAAAGTGGATTAGTTCATAATCAGATTCGTTCAATGTATTATTCAAAACAACACCGGTGTATGGTTTTTGGAACAGAGGATGGATTGAGTGTTTTTGACGGTAAGAAGTTCAAGAATTTCGTATATAAAGTGGATAATTTGAACGGTAAATTTCAAGTGAATTTTATCTCGAAATACAAGAACAAAATTTTATTTGGAGTAAATTTTCATTATGTCTATTCACTTGATATTGATCCGAATTTAGAAAAAACGGTCATCAGAAAATTCTACGATTTTAATACACACAATTATTCTGGCTTTGTTCATGGAAATTATTTTTATGATCGGGATTTTAATAATGAATTAGCCATTTATAATCTCTCAACCAAACAGAAAAAAAGTGTTGATAAATGCCCTTCGCTTTGGGATTTCTGCGTATCATCAAAGTCTGTTTTATATTGTGCAGCTTGGGAAGGAAATAATCCCAGCGGCGGTGTTTTGGAAGTGAAGAATAACCGACTTAGAAATTTGGCGCAAGATTACCATTTGCCAACGGAGCAATTTTGGTGTTTGTATTATGATGAAGCAACGGATAGACTTTGGGCTGGTTCAGTTGATAAAGGAATTTTTGTATTCGATTTAAGTAAAAAAATAACTCCGGAAACTTCTCCTTTGATCGTAAGTAAAGAAATCAACGCCCTCTGTTTTGATAACAATCATAATTTATGGCTTGGCGGGCAGAACGTCATTATTAAAAAAAATCAAAATGGAATAAAAATACTGACAAATGAAAATCTGACTCGGCAAATAATAAACTTAATTCAAAACCGCTTTGATCTGGACAATCAATCTATGAAGATTTTCCTAAAAAATTCAAAGTATTTTATTTGTCATTCTTTG
>JBILQY010000017.1:0-17676 GCA_044372955.1 Crocinitomicaceae bacterium
TTGGTTTTAGATCATCAAGGGAATATTTGGGCTATGACCAATTACGGATTGCTTTGTATAGATCAAAACTTAAAACTTATTCAATATCAATTTATACAAGAGACGAGCGGGATTATTGAATTTATAGACAAAAACCAACTGTTTTTAAGTCAAAAATATTCCTATTGTTACACAGTCCCTTTCTCTAATTTAAGAGCTTATAAAAGCATTAATGAATTAGAAAAATCTGCCCCAATTAATGCTTCAAAAATTGTGAAGCAAAAGAATAGAATATGGGTTGCCTCTGCAACGAAAGGTCTTTTTTTATTCCAAGACGGCAAATGGAAGTCTTTTCATGAGTTGGGACTTTTAAATGAAATAAATATTTCAGACTTGATAATTGACGAGAACGAAAACCTGATTATTGGAACCGTTAATGGTAAAATTTATTCTTTTAAATGGAGAAATCAGCAGTTCATTCAAAATTATGTTTTGGAGCCTGAAAAGCATTTAGTTGGCAATTCCATTTATTTCATTCGGAAATTTAAGTCCTTTCTTTTTGTTGGAACCAATAAGGGAATTAATTTATTAAAAGACAATAAACTTTTCAAGTTTTTAAGTAAAGAAGAGGGATTGTTACCAACACAATATACAGATGCCGTTATTGATGAACCGAATAAACAGCTGATAATAAGTACTAATAACGGTTTAATCTACATTGATTTAAATAGAATCGTAAAAATCGAAAAGCTAAATAGCCCAATTTACCTCAGTGAAATTAAGATTAATGACAGAAAGGTAAATATAGGTAAGCTTGCGAATTTGCAGTATTTTGAAAATAACCTTGAAATAAAATATGCCAGTAACAATATTCAAAATGCTTCAAAGAATTATTTCCGATACAAGATTTTGGGATTATCAGAAAATTGGAGCGCATTTACTAAGGAGAACTCGCTAAAGTTATTTGATATTAAAAATGGAAATTATACAATCATCATTGAAGGTAAAAATATTGGCACTGGTGAGAAGTTTGTTCCTTTTAAAATTAGATTACGTATAAAACCTCCTTTTTGGAAGACCATTTGGTTCTATATTTTGGTTACTTCTGCAATAATTATAATAATAGCTTTATATATAAACAGAAGAATCAAATCAATTAAATCAAAGTCGGCAATCGAAAAACGCATCGCAGAGACAAAGCTTCAAGCATTGCAAAGTCAAATGAATCCACATTTTGTATTTAACGCCATGAATTCCATTCAGAATTTTGTTATTGACAATAAAACGGATGACGCACTCTGGTACATGGGGGAATTCTCAAAATTGATGCGCCAAACCCTTGATTTTTCATCCCGATCGTTCATTCATTTGGAGGAGGAATTGGATTATTTAAAGCGATACATCGATTTAGAAAATTTGAGAAGGAAAGTAAAGGTGGATTGCGTGATGCTTGTCTCGGAAAATTTAGATACTTACGAAATTCAAATTCCTCCTTTGTTGATTGAACCAATTATTGAAAATGTATTTGTTCATGCGTTTGATGAGAAAATGCAAGCACCTCAAATTAAAATTGAATTTCAATTATTAGACAACCATTTAGCGTGCAAAATAACGGATAACGGGCGAGGCATCGAATCAACGAGCTTCATGCAAAAGAAGCATTCAAAAGGCCTTTACTTAATCGAAGAGCGAATCCGTTTAATCTCAAAAAGTGACCTGGAAATGGTCAAAATTTCTAAAAACGCCGAAGGTGGCACAACCGTCACGCTCTTAATCCCTTTGCGTTAACTAAACAAAAGTTGACGTTGGATAAATGATAATTTCTTGAGTTATTCTGTTAGATATTTTTGAGAAAATAAATTTAAAAATATGAATCATTACATTAATGCATTAAAAAACTATGCAAATTTTAAAGGAAGATCAAGTAGAAAAGAATATTGGATGTTTTTCTTGTTCAACATAATTTTTTCGATTGTACTCATAATTCTCGATTCGATTTTAGGGACTGCAGAATCCCAATCAGAAACTGGGATTTTTTATGGTCTATATTCATTGATTACTCTACTTCCTTCATTGGCGGTTGGCGTTAGACGTCTTCACGATATAGGAAAAAGTGGGTGGATGGCATTTGTAGCTTTTATTCCACTAATTGGTGTTATTTGGCTTTTAGTTCTTTTAATAAAAGAGGGCAATCAGGGTGAGAATCAATATGGATTAGATCCAAAGGAATAGACTTTTCTAAATTCAATCAAATATGTTCTTAGGCATCTTGTTTATCATTTCATCTTGTAGTCTTTCTACAGATGAACTGGCAGAGGAAGTGAAAATGAGTATGGAGGAAACTTGGGAAAAAGAAGGTATAACAGGGATGAAAATTGAAAGTTTTATGCTTACTCACAAAGGGGGAAATGAATACTCTGGAATTCTTGAAACAATTGAGGATGGAGAAAGTTTTAAATACACCGTTCAAGTTATATATGATGGAGATAACATGAACTGGGAAATAATAGAATGATTTAGCGGCGATTTTATTTTCTCTCAATTATTTTCAAAAAATGGTTTACTTAAAAGAAATATCAATATTACATTCTTTAAAAACACTTAGCGTTTTCTTTTTGCCTCTTTTCTTGTTTTTAAGCTGCGAAAGTAGTTCCGAATCTTCAAATAATACCGAAGCTCCAGGAGATACAACATCTGTTCAAAATATTGAAGAAGATGAAGAAACTTCAAACACTTGTGGTATTTGTGCGAGAACATTTAATGGTAATGGCTACGAAGAACAAATGGATGGTAGGTGGACAGAGTTAGAAGATCCTTATGAAAGTTCTGTTTGTAGTCCTAGTTGTGGAAGAAAGAGTGTACAAGAATTGAACGATGTAGCAGAAAAGTATGGTATTGATATGGGAGAAGAAAATTCAAATACCTTGGAAGATGATGGTTACCACACTAGACGCGACGGAAGAATTTACGAGAATAAAAAGTGTGGTTTATGCAAAGGTACCGGGGTTGAATCTGCTCGAAACTTTGCTACAAGAGAAATAGAAAGTCGTATTTGTCCAATGTGTGAGGGCAGGGGAATTAGGAGTTATTGAGAATTAATTTAGGTTAATTATAATGGTGTATTCGGTTTTAAAGTCAATCAAGGAAACAACTATTAAATTAATTTAGAGCCTGACACAAGTGAAGAAAACGTTACGTTTATATAAACTTCTTTCTGAATGTGGTGTTGGGAACAAGATTTACAATACGTGTTTTGGAAGCTGATTAAGGCAGCAGTAAAGATAAATTTTAGGCTGACAAGGTTATTTTGCGTTAGAGAGTAAAAATTAACAAAGCGTCATTCACATCCATTCGCAATTCCTAAGCGTTATGTACATCTGTTCGCAATTGGCAATTCCTCCGTTCGCATTTCCTAAGCAATATGTACTTCCGTTTGCAATTAGCAATTAAATGGTTCGCAATTAATAAGCATCACGTACATCCTAATGCGCTTCCAACCAATTCTGCGCCAGCTTCAATTCCACTTCCATAGGAACGGCTAATTGAATCGCGCTTTCCATCGCTTCTTTTACCAATAATTGCATCAACATTTCTTCCGAAACGTGCACATCAAAAACAAGCTCATCGTGGACTTGTAGAATCATTTTCGATTTCACCTTTTCGTGCAACATCGCTTTATGAACCGCCACCATCGCCATTTTGATAATGTCTGCCGCTGAACCTTGAATTGGTGCGTTGACAGCATTTCGTTCGGCATAACCACGCACCACTGCATTTGCAGAATTAATGTCTGGTAAATAGCGACGACGTTTCATAATCGTTTCCACGTAACCTTCTTCGCGTGCTTGCGCAATCACTTTATCCATATACGATTTGATGGTTCCGTATTGCTCAAAATAACTGTCGATGATCGATTTTGCTTCGGTTCGGGAAATTCCTAAATTCTGTGCTAAACCAAAAGCAGATTGTCCGTAAATAATTCCAAAGTTTACTGCTTTTGCTGCACTACGTTGGTCGCGCGTCACGTTTTCAATTTCTGTGTGAAATACTTTTGCAGCCGTTGCCGCGTGAATGTCTAATCCATCACGGAACGCTTGAATCATATTCGGGTCTTCGCTCAAAGCTGCAATGATACGCAACTCAATTTGTGAATAATCGACCGCCATTATTTTATATTCGTTACTTCTTGCCACAAATGCTCGGCGGATTTCACGTCCTTTTGCAGAGCGAATCGGAATGTTTTGCAAGTTCGGATTATTGGAACTCAAACGACCTGTTGCGGTAACGGTTTGCATAAAATTCGTGTGAATGCGACCGTCATTTCTATCGGCGTAAGTCGGCAAAGCATCCACATACGTACTTTTCAATTTTCGCAATTGGCGGTATTCCAAAATCAAGGGAATGATTGCGTGATCGTGTTCGTGTTTTTGTAGTACGTCCTCAGAAGTAGCATATTGACCTGTTTTGGTCTTTTTCGCCTTTGAAGAAATTTTCAAGTGTTCGAACAATACTTCTCCCAACTGCTTTGGCGAATCCAAATTGAATGGAATACCCGCGTGCGCTTTGATTTGACTTTCCAATTCAATCAAAGTCGTATCTAATTCTTTGGAATATTCTTGCAAGGCATTCACGTCGATGGAAATCCCTTCTTGCTCAATATCTTTCAATACTTCTACCAAAGGCATTTCCATGTTATAGAACAAATTATACAAGTGTGGTTTTTGAATTTCTGGCTCGAATAGTTGCTTCAATTGGAAGGTAATGTCTGCGTCTTCACAGGCATAATCTGAAATGTCTTCAGGAGCCAAATCACCCATGTTTCCTTGACCTTTGCCTTTTTTACCAATCAATGCTTCGATGGAAATCGGTTGGTAATTCAAGTAATAAGTCGCTAAGAAATCCATACTTTGCTTCGCTTCTGGATTAATTAAATAGTGGGCAATCATGGTGTCGAAAGTCGGAGCTTCAACCGTAATTCCATAGCGGTGCAAAACTTTTAAATCGTACTTAATATTGTGTGCAATTTTCTCAATCGACGGGTCTTCGAAGAACGGTTTAAACTCGTGAATGATACTTTTTGCTGCTTCAAAATCTTTAGGAACTGCCACATAAAATGCTTCGCGCGCTTTATACGAAAAGGAAAACCCTACTAAGTCGGCATGCATCGCTTCAATGTCAGTGGTTTCTGTATCGAAGCAAACTTGTGATTGTTTCAGTAATAATTCCAACAATTCTTTGCGGTCTTCAGGCGAAGTAATCAAATGATAACTTGGCTTTTCTGTCACAATTGTTTTGTAAGAAGCTGTTTCGATTGGTTCTTGCGGTTCGACCATGCTTTGCATTCCAAATAAATCCAATTGAGCGGTGTCAGTAGGTTTTGAACTCGTGCTTGAAGCGGAAGAAACAACGATATCGGTTCCTAAAATGCGTCGTGCAAGGTTGCTGAATTCCAACTCTGTAAAAATTGCTTTGATTTTTTCATCGTCGTGCGGGCACATGATCAAGTCGTCTTCGTTGAATTCCACGTCCAAGTCAGTTACAATTGTTGCCAATAACTTCGATTCCAAACCTTGTTGCGCAAAATTGATGACATTTTCTTGTTGTTTTCCTTTCAATTCGTGTGCGTGTTCAATCAAATTTTCAATCGAACCGTACTTTTGAATTAAGATTTTTGAAGTCTTTTCACCTATCCCAGGAATTCCAGGAATGTTGTCTGAAGCATCTCCCCAAAGTCCTAAAATGTCAATCACTTGCTCCGGACGTTCTACTTCAAATTTCTCACACACTTCTTTCACACCCAAAATCTCAGGTGGATTTCCGCCACGACCTGGCTTAAAAATAAACGATGTTTCTGTTACCAATTGTCCGTAATCTTTATCTGGCGTCATCATGTAGGTCACAAATCCACGTTGGTCGGCAATTTTAGCAATCGTTCCCACCACATCATCTGCTTCGTAACCCGCCAATTCCAAAATCGGAATATTGAAAGCTTCCACAATTTGCTTGATCGGATGAATCATCGAGCGAATGTCTTCTGGCATTTCTTCACGGTGTGCTTTGTAAGCTTCCGAAATTTCAATGCGGTGTGTTGAACCTCCCGGCGGATCAAAAACAACAGCGATATGTGTCGGTTTTTCGTTTTTAATTACATCGATAAGCACGTTCGTGAAACCAAAAGCCGCAGACGTATTTTGTCCTTTGGAATTGACACGAGGATTCTTCGCAAATGCAAAATAAGCCCTGTAAATCAGTGCAAATGCATCGAGTAAAAACAGTTTTTTGGGAGCTTCTTTAGATAGCATAAATTAGAATTAAAGCCCGAAGATACTATTTTGAACTTGAAAAAGCAGTGAAGAAGCGCAAATCGTGTTTTAAAATAGGAGCTTGTTTTTGTGTTTTTTTTGCGCTTTCAAAAATCACGATTATTTCTAAAACAGTGACTCGGCTAAAATCAGTTGTAGGGGTTTTATACAATAATTTTCCTTCAGGTGGTAAAGGTGAAAGCTATTTTGTGATTTTGAGTTGTGGGTTGGTTGGTGTGAATTGCAAATGTGTTTATTCTTGTGGGACGGGTTATACCAATTCTTCTATTGCTGATTTCCATATTATAAATCCTTTTTTGTTGTCTGAATAGTCGTGTATAATTCTTGTAAAGTTGTCAGGGCTATTTTCTAAAAATGTATGTCTTCCTTTTTCTCTAATAATGTTTAGTTGGTTGTCAATTTGTTTTACTTCTTCAATTAGAGATGCTTTGTTTTTTGGAGTATGCCAAATATAAGTTGCTTCTTCTGTGTCCAAGGTTTCTAAAACAACAAAATAATTTTGCTCTCCTGCAAGTAGAAATACGAATGAAAATGGATTAAGGACAAAACGAATTTTCATTATTGAACTTTCGTGTCTGTCAGCTAAGTACTGAATCTGTTGGGAATGTTTGTATAGTTTGTTTTTAAGAATTTCATTCAACAACTCTTCTGCGTTTGAATAAATTTTATCCTGCTCTTGTAATTCATCAGAAGTCAAAATATTTTTCTTTTTGGGATTGAACTGCTTGAGTAGTCCTTTATTCAGAAACTGAAATTTCACTCCCTCAACCACTTCTTTATTGATATGGTCAATATCCGTTGATAGTGCTAATTGGGAAGCTAATTTTCCATTTTCAAACTCGGCAAATAATTCAACAGATATTGTTTTTGATTTTAGGGTTTTGATGAAATAGGGTTTTAGTACATCAAATTCAGGTCTAATTTCAATATTTTCAATCTGAAATAGAAGTTCGGTATTCATCTCAACAACTGGATGTTTGAACGCCACACTTCCATAATGAAACTCCAATTCCTCAATTAGAACTTTGATTTTCTTTTCAATAGTTAAAACGGGATCTAAAGATGGGGTTTCCTCATTTGGCTCATCAAACAAAGTTGCTTGCTTGTCAATTTTTCGATAATACGTATTTCTCTTTAAGAAAAGTCTGTTGAGATAATCAATCTTATAATCTCGATAATCATAAATGGTCGGATTGATTTCCGAGCGTTGCACCCTGCCGATATATTGAATTAGTTTGCCTTCAAAAGAAAACGGATAAACCAAAAATAAACAGCTAATATTTTGTAAATCTGTTCCTTCACCAAAATATTGCCCCGTTGTAATTAACACCTGAAAGTTCCCTTCTTGTAATGTTTTCCATTTGGCTTTTTTGGAAGTTTCTGAATCTTCCCCACTCAAGGTAATGGCTTCATACGAATGTTTTAAAAACAAATACAGCGTATCAATATGCTCTTTTCGTTCGGTGATGATAACCGCTTTTTTACCCTGATTCAGTTCTGTTTTTACATCTTCTAATATCATTTTATTTCGGGCGGTATCGTGAACCAATATTTTTGATAAAACTTCGAAATTATCAGTTTTTGAGTTATAAGGAACATCTAATTCCGTATTTCGAATAATGATTTTTGCGTGTTTATAATTTTCAATTTCAGTCGGTTGAATATTGGCAATGATTTCTCCCAAATGGGAGAAAATCATTCTTCCATCATTATACTTTCTGAAAGGTGTGGCCGTTAACCCATAAAGAAAATAGGTGTGTAATTTTTCAATCGTATTTCTGAAATTTTCGGCAGGAACGTGGTGGCATTCGTCCACAATAATGGTTCCGAATTGACTTTGTACATATTCTATTTGTTTTGGTAAACTTTGAATAGTAGCCACAGTAATTTGCTTTCCGATTTTTAACTTTCCTTGTCCGATAACGCCAATATCTCTTTTGGGAATACCCAAAAACGCTTCAATACGTTCTGTCCATTGCTCCAACAATTGTTTTCGGTGAACAATAATAAGTGTAGGTTGTCTTTTATCGGTAATTATTTTTAAGCCAATAACCGTTTTTCCTGAACCTGGTGGAGCTACAATTACTCCGTAATCCTTTTTGGAAGCTGCTTCTATTACTCCTAACTGATGATTTCGTAAAGAAGCATTGAACATATAAGAAATTGATGGATTCAATTTTCTTGCATCAACAAACCCAAATTCGATTTTTGATTCTTTACAAAATCGTAAAATCTTTCCGATAAAACCTCTTGGAATGAAAATCTCACTTTCGGTTTCCTCAACCAATTTAAAATATCGGGCTGTTTCATAAGTATTTCTTCCTGATTTCTTTTGGATGAAAAATTCAGAGTTTGCAAAATTCAATTCTTCCTTTAGGAAATGGGTAAGTGTTGGTGTTAATCCTTTACTACTGATTCTTATGGTATTGCTTAAAGAAATGCTAAGTTTTCCATTTTTTTGTTTCGGTGTTATTATCGGAACATCAGGTGATACTATTTTGTATAGTTCATCTAAATAATCCGTAGAAACCCTTTTAATATTTTTCAAAAAGTTCCATTGATCAGTGATAGCTTCAAAGGTTTCGGCATTAACAAAACAACTATTTCCTTTTTCAAAAGATGGTTTGAAAAGTGGCAAAGCAATCAAGTTTCCGAAACCTTTACCTGAAAGGAAATCTTGATTCGGAAATAATCTATCAAAACTTGAGCTTTTATCAAACATTGAAAATACTCTCGATTGTTCTAAAATTGAAATGAATATTTTTCGACTTCTAATAGCTTGATAGGGTTTATCAAAAAATATCCAGACGTGTCCACCATTTCCCGAACGTGAACGTTCCAAATAGGCAGGGACTTCCTTTTCTTTACAAGCATTAAGAAAAGTAACGGCTTCATCTTGCCAATTAGATTCGTCAAAATCTGCTGCTAAAAACCAAGTGGTATTATCTTGTAATAGGGGATAAACTCCAATATGATGAAAACCGTCCAAATGCTTTTGGATTTGTTCATCTGTTAGCTTCAAATAAGATTTATCGGCGAAGTTCTGAAATGTACCTCCACTCATTTTATGTACTCTTAAACGATAAGGGTCATAAAAATAAGCGGGCATATAGCCTGATTTGTTCTCTTTCTCCCAACGAACAGCAAACACATCTTCACGTCCTTTGAAGAGGGAGCGGAATTCGTTTATGTTGTCAGGAGAACTTCCTATCATCTTTTAAAAATCAGTTAAAAACTTGGATTTGTAATCTACAGATTAACAAGTTCTTCTTTTTTCTCTTTTGCTTCTTTTAGTTTTTCAACCGAACAACATTTCAATAAAGCATTTGAAACGTGCCACATCAAAACTGGTGGGATTGCGTTTCCAATTTGTCTGTATGCTTGTGTTTCACTTACTGGAAAAACAAAACTTTCAGGAAATGACTGAATACTTGCTGCCTCTCTTGGGGTAAACCTTCTGTAAAGTTCTTGCTCTGGTTTTACCAATAAAACAGGATCTCTTGAATTCAAACTTGTTTTAGCTAAATGTGAGGTTATGGTTAAGCACTGACCATCCAAATCTTGATAAAGACCTCTCTTCATATTGTTTTTGGCATTTTTCATTCCTTCAACAGCACGTTTTGAGAAATAATATTTTTCATCTTCGATTGCCAAATTTGTGATGACATTTTTGAGTGGAACCCACTTCTTTTCAGCGAATAAATTTTCCTCTGAATGAGTGTTCTGTGGAAAATCATAATTTATTTTCAAATCTTTTCTTGTACCTATTATAAAAATTCGTTCTCTTTTTTGTGGGATTCCAAAATTTGAGGCTAAAAGAAGTTTGTATTTTACATCATATCCAACACTTTCAAACTCAGCAATTACTTTTTTTAGAATCAAACCTTTTTCAAGAGTCATTAAACCTTTTACATTTTCCGCAATGAAATACTTTGGCTGTTTCGTCTCTAATATTTTTACAAGTTCTTTATACAGATTTGCTCTATCATCATTTGTGTCTTTGGTTGGATTAACAGTACTAAATGACTGACAAGGGAAGCCACCTACTAATAAATCAAAATCAGGAATTTTGTTAATATCTACATTTTTAATATCTTCACAAACTGCTGGATGCTTAAAATTAGCATTATAAGTTTCAACTGCATATTTTCTTAATCCCACCATAATTGAATTTCATTTGAAGTTTTTAAATTTTCAATTAGTTTTTCAATTTCTCCAAAATTTTGATCTAAAATATCAGGACAAAATTCATTTAACTCATTGGCGAACCATTCTATATCTTTTGGCATTTTCTTAATTTCAAATAAAATCCAAGAACTACTTGCTCCAATAATATTTACTCCAAATAATTTATCCCATAAAGTTAGTTTGTCAATAATTTGAGTTGTTGAGATACCGTGACTGCCACCATCAGTTTTTTGAAAGTGCAAAATATCAAACTGATTTTTGGCTTTTATAATTGCAATTTGATTAGGTTCTCTATTTTTGATTTTTGATAAAAAGGCAAATTCATTTTTGCCTATTAACCATTTTTGTATATTTCTGATTGATTTTTCACCATTACAAACATTTGAAACTACAGCCTTTTCAGAAAAATTAAATACCTCGTTTTCATCATTGAAAAAAGCATATTGAGTTACAGAATTATGTGTTCCTTTTTTCAATAATACTAAAGAGGATTTTTGAAACCCTAACTTTTCCGCCAATAATTTTTCTTGTTCTGTTAATATCATTTTTAAAGATTAAAATTAGTGTTGAAAAATCACTTCGCTATGATAGGCTAAAAAATCTTCGTTTGGCAAAAATTTTATTGGAAGAATAATTTGTTTATTCTCAAATCTCTTCAACTCATCTTCATAAAATTGTTCTTTTGAATGTTTTTTTAATTTAGATGAAAATACAACTTTATATGTATTGTCAATTGTTATTAAACCTTTATCAAATGCTTTGTCAAGTGTGGCAGACAAGCAAATTCCATTTGAAGGATTTAATCTGTTTTTCTCATCTTTTGACCACGGCTTAATATGTGAAGCAATTAATAGTTCTGGAACTTTTATGCCTGTAATTGTGCAAATATTTGAATAGTTTGACAAAACTAATGTTCTGAAATAATCTTGATTTACTCTTACCTTTGTTTCTCTAATTTTATATTCTCCTTTTTTATTTTCATCAAATAAATCATCAATTTGAATTTCTGGCTTTTGAATTGGTATTTTTTCTCCTAAAAGTTTCTCACTTTCAAAAAACATTTCATCAAAATTAGCCGTAAATTCATCAAAGATTTCTTTGTCTAATTTGCCAATATTTGTTGCTCCTTTTCTCCCTAAAAGTTTCTGTCTAGGGTCAAGGCTAACAAAATTTACAAGTTTAAAAGCAACTGCTCCTGGCGTTCTTCCAATAATATTTGCCAATATTTTTACATCTGCACTACTTGTATTAAATTGTCCATAAGGGATTTTACAATACAGATTATACGCTAAAATTAGTTCATCTCTTGTCCAATTTTTTCTTTCCATAAATTAATTTATACAGTTTTGCGTTAGGGATTGAAGTGGAAATCCTTTTTGTGAGGAACGAGCAAAAAGATTGGAACGGAAAGCCTGACCCGATAGGGTAACGCCCAAACCATTTCCTATTTGTTTTAATTGACTTGTTTTGCCTCCTAAAAATATGAAAGTGTCAGGAAATGATTGAATCCTTGCACTTTCTCTAGCTGTCGGAACACGATTAAACTTGTAATGGAAGTGATGATTGTGTCCTGTATCTATTGTGAAACTTGGTTTTTTACTGTTTAGCCTAGTCCAAGCAATATTTACATTTCGTGTTTTGTGAAGATGCTCGGGAAGATTTTTATAATTACCGCCATCAGGAACCATTGAAATGATTTCAATCGTTTGATCATTGTGGTTTGTAATTTCGTGATTAAACAAACCTTTTGAGCCTTCTCGGATTTTTTCTTGAAATTCAGATTTTGCTTTAAGTGGGTATTTCGCTCCGTCTGCTATTGATTTTTCTGGTAAATCAGAAATGGCTTCACTTGATGAAACAAATTCCGTTTTTTTTGTTTCAGGAAACTTGAAAACTTCCTTTCCTTTTGTTCCAATGAAAAAGGCTCTTTTTCTGTTCTGTGGAACACCAAATTCAGAAGCTAAAAGCACTTTGTAAACTACATTGTAGCCCAATTTTTCAAAATCTTCAATAATGTTGTCTTTAACAACTCCTTTTCCCATTGAAACAATGTTTGGTACATTTTCCATCAAAAAAACTTGCGGTTTATAAAACTCCACAAAACTCACAAATGATTTATAGAGCTTGTTTCTTTCATCATCTACAATTCTTTTTCCAGCAATTGAAAAACCTTGGCAAGGCGGTCCACCAATAATGATGTCAGCTTCTTTTATTCCTGTTTTCTTACTTATTTCATTTGGCGTTTCGTTAAATAAGTCAGCAACTAAACCTTTTGAACCTTTGTGATTTTGTTCGAATGTTTTTATAGCATCTTGCCAATGGTCAATTCCAAGTACAACGTCATAACCAGCCTCAATAAAGCCATACGAAAGTCCTCCGCAACCACAAAATAAATCTATAACTTTTATACTATCGTTTTTCATTTTTATTCAATTTCAAAATCCACAACCACTCCATTTGGCAATTTTTCATCAAACCAATGCCAAATTTCAAAACGATCTGTTTCTTTTTTCCAACAATAGAAATCTTCTTCAACTTCATCATCTGAATTGGTTGGAATGTCACCAAATTCTTCCCACAATAATTTAAGAATGGGTAATGAGAATCGATTCTCAAAAAAACATCAGGTAAGGAGTTATTAAACCAATCAATAATTTTAAAAACCTTAGTACCTTTTTCCCAATTATGAAAATGATTTTTTAACCCTTCATTTTCAAATGAAACAATATTGTTAAATTCTTCCCACCTATTTTCTAAGTCAAGTATTTTCATTTTTCTTTTAATTGACGTGTCCCAAAATGTCCCACGTTTTTAAAACGTGTCCGTTTTTTTTGACTTTTTACCCACGTTAGCATTTATATATTTTGCTCTTTCCTCAGCTACTCTCAATGCTTCGATTCCCAAATCCTCACCTTGAATTTCATACAAAATCTTGTCGCTCAAGAATAAAACTAAAAGGTCGTCTGTATTGTAGTCATAAATTTCTGCAAGTTTCAGAACCACTTCTTTTGTGATTTTTCGTTCTCCACGTTCCATTTTGCTTAAAATAGCAACATCAATATCGATTAATGCAGCAACTTTCCGCAATGGAAGTTTCTTTTCTTCTCGAATGTGTCTTAATTTTTCGCCTATCTTTTCTGTTGACATAAATACCGTTGACATAATGTGTCAAACTTAGTAAAAGATATTTGATTTGAATTCACTTATTTCATTTTTTTTAAACGTGCGAGAAAAATTTTAAAACATTCGGGTAGCCTGTGTGTCACAAATTCAGTTCGAAATTTTATTTAAAGATGTCAAAGTTCAATATCCCGAAGTCTATTTATTGTTTTAGGTTATTCTCTTTGTTTGATTACAACATTATAAATTTAAACCCGATTTAAAGAAAAAAAAAGCATTCTAATCTCTTTTTAAAGGATTCATGCTTTTCATCGGATTCAATCCTTTTGGAGAAACCGAACGCGTAATGTTCACAGGAAACTTTTTGTAAATGAAGAAAACACCGCCTTTCACATCACCAGCTAAATTCAAACGAACAGAGTCTTTTAAAGCCATTCCCATCATACGCATCATTGCTCCATCTTCTAATTCAGCGTGCATTGGAGCTACTAAAGCTGTTGATTTTTTCGCTTTTATTTTCATTTTTTCATCCAAATAAACATTGGCGAATTTTTTACCGTCAATCGTCACTTCTACCATTGAAGGTTTTACTTTCAAAGCGTACCAATTTGGATTTTCAATTGTTCCTTTTAAAGTAAAATTGATGTTTCCTCCGTCCATTTTTAAACCTTCCATCCCGTCGAAACTTTTGAAAACAGGTTCTTTAAAAGGAGCACAAGCTAGCAAAACCAGCGTTAAAATTGCAAAATAAATTACTTTCATTTTAAGTGTTTAATTCGTTAAAATAGTGGTAGAAATAAGGAATCGTTTCAATGCCTTTGTAGTAGTTGAACAAGCCGTAATGCTCGTTTGGTGAGTGGATCGCATCGCTGTCTAAACCGAAGCCCATCAAAATAGATTTCAATCCTAATTCTTGTTCAAACAACGCGATGATTGGAATACTTCCGCCACTTCTCACAGGAATTGGTTTTTTGCCAAACGCTTTTTCGTACGCCAAACTTGCTGCTTTATAACCGATGGAATCAATTGGCGTAACTGCTGCTTGACCACCGTGATGTGGTTTCACAACAACGCGCACTGCATTCGGAGCAATCGCCTCGAAGTGTGATTTAAACAATTGTGTGATTTCCTCTGGATCTTGATCTGGCACTAAACGCATAGAAATTTTAGCAAAGGCTTTAGATGCAATCACTGTTTTTGCGCCTTCACCTGTATAACCGCCCCAAATTCCGTTTACATCCAAAGTTGGTCGAATCGAGCCGCGCTCAGGAGTTGAATAGCCTGCTTCTCCCATCGTGTCTTTTAAGTCTAACGCTTGACAATACGCTTCGTGTGAAAACGGTGCTTTTGCCATTTCAGCGCGTTCTTCGTCGGTTAATTCCACCACTTTGTCATAGAATCCTGGAATGGTAATTTTTCCATTTTCATCGTGTAATGAAGCTATCATTTCAGCCAAAACATTGATCGGATTCGCCACACATCCTCCGTAAAGTCCAGAATGTAAATCGCGGTTTGGACCTGTTACTTCCACTTCAACATAACTCAACCCACGCAAACCTGTTGTGATAGATGGAACGTCATTTGCCAACATTCCCGTATCGGAAACAAGGATAATATCTGCTTTTAATTTTTCTTTATTCTCTTTGATGAAAATACCTAAGTTCTCACTTCCAACTTCTTCTTCGCCTTCAATCATGAATTTCACGTTGCATGGAAGTTCGCCACTTGCCAACATCGCTTCCACTGCTTTCACATGCATGAACATTTGACCTTTGTCGTCGCAAGCTCCACGTGCGAAAATCGCTCCTTGTGGATGTTTGTCGGTCACTTTAATTACTGGCTCAAATGGCGGAGAAGTCCACAATTCCAATGGGTCAGCTGGTTGTACGTCGTAGTGACCATAAACCAAAACTGTTGGCAAAGAAGCGTCCACAATTTTATGTCCGTAAACGATTGGGTAACCTGCTGTTTGGCAAATTTCAACGTTGTCAATTCCAATTTTAGTTAAGTTGTCGGCGAGGTGTTGAGCGCAAGCATGCACGTTCTCTTTGTAGCTTGGATCCGCAGAAATCGATGGAATTTTGAGTAAATCTATTAATTCATTCAAAAATCGTTCTTGATTTTCGCTAATGTATTTTTGGCTATTTTCCATGTTAAATTTTTTGAGTAATCAAAGATGCGAAAAATATTTGCTTTGCTTGCAATTTTGTAGAAAGGGGTGGAAATTAAGCAAGGATGTTTGTCACTAATTACACAAATTTTCACGAATTAATAGAATAGAATTGTATCGATTCCAAAGAGAGATTTGGGTTTCTCTTCTTCCGAAATGGGACAAACAAAGCTTAGTGAAAAAAAATTAACCAAAATTTTGTACGGAAGTCAGGCGGAGGAAATTAAGCTCGGGTGTTTGTCACTAATTACACAAATTTTCACGAATTAATAGAATAGAATTGTATCGATTCCAAAGAGAGATTTGGGTTTCTCTTCTTCCGAACTAGGACAATCAAAGCTTAGTGAAAAAAAATTAACCAAAATTTTGTGCGGAAGTCAGGCGGAGGAAATTAAGCTCGGGTGTTTGTCACTAATTACACAATTTTTCACGAATTAATAGTTCATAATGGAAGGAGTTCGGTTGCGAGATTTAGGTTTTCCTTACGCTTTTTTGCAGCAAGTATTTAATTCCTTACTTTTATCTCGCTTTTTCAACCTCAAACATGACTCACATAAAACATCTGTTTTTTATTGTTTCTACATTTTTAATGTTGGAGGCTTGTAATGAAAGTTTAGAAGACAAAAAAGCTTTGGGTGGAAAAAAATACGGTGGAGAAATTTCTTATGTCGAAACAGAAAAAGTTAGCTCATTTTTTCCGCTCTTTTCTTATGGATTGCACGACCAACGAATGCTTTCCAATGTGTTTGAATCCTTACTAAAAGTAGACCCAAAAACAAAGCAAATTGTTCCCAACTTGGCGCGCAAATTTAGCGTTTCAAATGAAGGAAAAACAATTGAGTTAATCATCCGAAAAGATGTGTTTTTTCATACAAATAAATACAACGATTTTGAGCAAAAAAAGATGACTGTTGAGGATGTAAAATTCTCCTTGGAATTTGCTTGCTCAGGAAATAAATTGAACCAATTAGGACATGTTTTGACTAAGAAAATTGTTGGGTCTGAATGGTTTCAAAAACACTCTAAAAATAGTTTTCCATCCCGAGGTGTAAGCGGAATAAAAATAAAAAATGATTCAACAATTTTAATTTCTTTGACAAAACGGTTTAATAATTTCACCAGTTTATTGAGTCACCCTAGTATCGTTATTTTTTCAAAAGAAGCTTACAAACATTATCGCGATAATTGTCTTTTAAATCCTGTTGGAACAGGGCCTTTTAAATTGCAAACAGAAAATCAAAATGAAGTCCTTTTAGAACGTAATCCAGATTATTGGAGATACGATCATTTTGGAAACCAACTCCCGTTTTTAAGTAAAATACGCATCATAAAGCCAAATCTTGCGAAAAACGAACAACTACTTTTCTCTAAAGGAAAAACAGATCTTCTATTACAACTCCCTGTTGACCGTTTGGATTTTGCTTTTGGAACCTTGAAAGAAGCGAAAAGTGGTCGCAATTTGTTGCATCGAATTTTATATCGAAAAGGAATAAAAGTTAACTATTTAGCGTTCGATTGTTCTTCAAAACCTTTCAACGATGAACGGGTTAGATTGGCTTTTTATCATGCGATTGATCGTGAAAAACTGTGGTTAAATGTGCTAAATGGAGATGGAAATATTGCTTCCAAAGGGCTTGTGCCAAGAAGTGAATTTTACCTTGATTCAGAGGTTAAGCCTTTAAATTTTGACCCACAAAAAGCACGCAAATATTTGGCAAGTGCGGGTTATTCAACTACAAATCTATTTCCAAAACTTGTGCTTTATGTTGCTTCCAAAAAAGGAAGTATGTCGAGTTTGTATTATCAAGAATTAGTTCTTCAAATCAAAGAAAATTTAGGTGTAGAATTAGAACTAAAATACACTGATTTTGACACAAGAAATAAACTCATAAAGCA
>JBILQY010000435.1:0-2604 GCA_044372955.1 Crocinitomicaceae bacterium
CTGTCATTTTTATGCGTCTAATTCTCCTGCGATTACATTCATACTACTCAAAGTTAAAACGGCATCACTGATTGTCATGCCAGTAATCATTTCAGGATAAGCTTGATAATAAATAAAACATGGTCTTCTAAATTGTAAGCGATAAGGTGTTCGACCGCCATCACTAATTAAATAATAACCTAATTCACCATTTCCACCTTCAACTGAATGATACACTTCACCAGCTGGTATTTCCGTTTCACCCATCACGATTTTAAAATGATAAATTAAAGCTTCCATATTATTGTATACTTCCTCTTTTGGAGGTAAGTAAAATTCGGGAATATCTGCTTTATAATCTCCTTCTGGAAGATTTTTATAGGCTTGCTCAATGATTTTAAGGCTTTGTCGAACTTCTTCTTGGCGCACCATAAAACGGTCGTAAGTGTCACCATTTATTCCAACAGGAATGATAAAATCAAAATCTTCGTAGGAAGAATAAGGTTGCATCACGCGAACGTCATAATCAACGCCAGCAGCTCTTAAATTTGGACCTGTAAATGAGTAATTTAAGGCACGTTCCGCTGAAATTGGACCTGCACCTCTTGTTCTATCCATAAAGATGCGATTACGCTCCAACATACTATTAAATTCCTCAAAAGCTTTTGGGAAAGTGCGTAAGAAGTTTTTTAATTTCTCGTGAAAAGTAGGAGTAAAGTCTCTTTCAAATCCACCGATACGACCGATGTTTGTGGTTAATCTAGCTCCACATACTTCCTCATATAATTCATATATTTTTTCTCTTTCCGCAAAGGGGTAGAAAAAACTTGTTAAAGCTCCTGTATCTACACCAATAACAGAATTACAAATTAAATGATCAGCAATTCGCGCCAATTCCATGATTATCACGCGCATATATTGCACACGTTTTGGAATTTCTACACCAATTAATTTTTCTACTGTCATGTGCCATCCCATATTGTTAATGGGCGAGGAGCAGTAGTTTAATCGATCTGTAATAGGTGTAATTTGATTATATGGTCTGCGCTCTGCTAATTTTTCAAATGCACGGTGAATATAACCAACCGTTTGTTCTGAAGAAATAATTTTTTCTCCATCTACCTTAAGAATATTTTGAAATATCCCGTGAGTAGCAGGATGAGTAGGGCCAAAGTTGATTGTGGCATATTTCCCATCAATTGTTTCTGTTGAATCTTCTTTTTTGGTAGTTGTTGCTAATTCACTTTTTTCAGCATCCTCTAAATTATTGTTTAAAATAGCCTGCAATATCTCTTTTTTTTCAGCGTGTTCAGCTTCAAAAACTTTTGCTGCGATTGCTTCAGGAGTGCTTTCAGCCATTTGATGTGCGTTATTTTCTTCCTTCATCGTGCTTATATATTACTAGATCTACCAAAAAAACGATCATCTTTATCTTCCCTTGTTGCGTCCTCAAGCGCATATTCTTTTCTCATTGGAAAATAATCCATATCGTCCATGTTTAAAATTCTTCTCAAGTCGGGATGTCCTTCGAATTTAATTCCAAAGAAATCGAATGTTTCACGTTCCATCCAATTTGCCCCATTATAAATTTTAACAATAGAGCGAACGGTTGGATTTTCCGCTGAGACAAACACTTTTAAACGAAGACGAAAATCTTTTCTCCAACTGTGTAAATGATACACAATAGCGAATTCTCTGTTTAAATCATCTGGATAATGAACACCGCCTAGTAATGTTAAAAACGAACAATCTAAAACTTCGTCTTTGTTCAACCATTCGATTATTTCGTAAGACTTATCTGCAGTGATTTCTAAGGTAAGAATACCAAAATTAACCTCCGATGCGATAACATCTGAACCAAATTTTTCTTGAATGCGACTTAAAATAAATTCGTTAGTCATTCGATTCTTTTTTATCTAGGTCAATATCGTATTTGTCTAATAAATGTCTGTATTCTTCACTGTATCTTCTTCTTGAAGATTCATTTTTGACTAATTTATGAATGTTCATTACGCCATCAATAATTTGTTCAGGACGTGGAGGACAACCCGGAACGTAAACATCTACAGGTATAATTCGGTCGATTCCTTGCAATACGCTGTAAGTATCGAAAATTCCACCTGAAGAGGCACAAGCACCAACAGAAAGAACCCATTTAGGTTCTGACATTTGTTCGTACACTTGTTTTAAAACAGGACCTAATTTTTTTGAAATTGTTCCCGCAACGATTAATAAATCAGCTTGACGGGGAGAGAAAGAAAGTCGTTCCATCCCGAAACGCGACATATCGTACATACTTCCCATGGTTGCCATGAATTCAATTCCGCAACAAGAAGTAGCGAAAGGTAGCGGCCAAACTGAATTTGCACGCGCCAATCCAATTGCTTTATCAAGGGTGGTTAATTGATAACCTTCCCCATTGATAGCTTCTAATTCTCCTATTTTTCCCATTCTAAAGCTCCTTTTTTTCTAATGTAAATGAATCCAATCAAGAAAAAGCAAACAAACATAATCACAGCAATCAATCCTTCCAATTTTAACTCATAAAAATTAACAGCATAAGGATAGAAAAAAATGATTTCAACATCGAATAAAACAAACAAAATTGCAGTCATGAAATAACGA
>JBILQY010000304.1:0-3763 GCA_044372955.1 Crocinitomicaceae bacterium
GAAACGCGCATTACCTTCAGATTCAATACCACATTCAAAATTCGAGTCTTTCTTTTTAGATTTTAATCGAGGCATCAAAATGTGCGTTACAATTAATGTAAAAACCACAAATGAACCTGCAACAATGAATTGTAACAAAAGCGGTAAATAGTTTGCGCTTGTTGATGTTTCAGTCATTTTAACAATGTTAAATTTATATTAACTATTAACAAAACTCACACAAAATAGTTCTTTTTTTAAAGTTAATTTTATGTAATCGGGCGCAAAGTTACCTTTTTATTCTATTAAAAGTAATAAAACATCGAATTAATATCATTGAAAAAACTTAAGATTATTATTCAAATTAATTCATTTTATATCTTGTTTTCCAATTCCTTTTCTAATTTTATGGATAATGTATTCTTTTATTCATAATTATGGAACGTCGCAAAGTTTTACGCATCTTTTTTGTTTCTTCTTTAGCAGCTGTTGTTGCCCCTAAATTAACATTTGGACAAGTCAAACATTATGAAAATTTAGATTTTTCGAGTTTAGATTTTGGAACAGATTTTAAATGGGGCGTCGCCACAGCGGCTTATCAAATTGAAGGGGCACACAATATTGATGGAAAATCGGCATCTATTTGGGATACGTTTTCACACAAAAAAGGGAATATTAAAACAGGAGAAAACGGCGATATTGCCTGCGACTTTTACCATAGTTACGAACAAGACTTGGATTTACTGAAGTCGTTGAATATGACTGTTTTTCGATTCAGTATCACATGGAGTCGCGTTTTACCTAATGGCGTTGGAGCTCCAAATCAGAAAGGAATTGATTTTTATCACCGCGTGATTGATGCTTGTTTGGTCCGAGGAATTGAACCTTGGGTCACTTTATATCATTGGGATTTACCTCAAGTACTTCAAGACCAAGGAGGATGGATGAATCGATCTTCTGTTTTGTGGTTTTCCGAATATTCAGAATTAGTTACAAAATCTTTTGGAGACAAAGTGAAAAATTGGATGGTTTTCAATGAACCTTCTGCTTTTACTGCATTAGGTTATTTAATAGGTTATCATGCGCCTGGTTTAAAGGGGTTTAAAAATTATTTACCAACTGTTCATCATGTTTGCTTGTGTCAAGCCGAAGGAGGTCGAATCATTCGTAAAAATGTTACAAATGCGAATATTGGTACCACTTTTTCGTGTTCTCATGTAGATGTTTATAAAAGTGAAAAACGCGACGGTAAATCAGCTGAACGTTGGGATGTGCTGTTGAATCGTTTGTTCATTGAACCTTCTTTAGGATTAGGGTATCCGATGGGAAGTTTTCCGATTTTACAAAAATTGAATAAGTATATTTTACCAGGTGATATGGACAAACTAAAGTTTGATTTTGATTTTGTTGGTGTTCAAAATTACACCCGTGAAGTAGTTAAAAAAATGGGTGTAATTCCAATCATGAAAGGTTTGGAAGTGAAACCAGTTAAACGCGATGCAAAGGAAGTAACAGAAATGGGTTGGGAAGTTTATCCCGAAGGAATTTATCAGATCATTAAACAATTTGCAGCTTATCCTGGTGTCAAGAAAATTTTTGTTACCGAGAATGGTTGTGCCTTTCCTGATGAAGTTGTGAATGGAAAAGTGAAGGATATAAAACGTATTGATTTTTATCAGCGCTATTTAAAACAAGTGCTTCGTGCAAAACAAGAGGGCGTAAATATTGGTGGTTATTTCAGTTGGACATTGCTTGATAACTTTGAATGGAGCGAAGGATATAAACCTAGATTTGGTTTAGTTTATGTTGATTTTAAAACACAAAAGCGAATTATTAAAGATAGTGGTTTTTGGTTTAAGGATTTTTTGGTCAATAAGTAAACATTTCAGAAAAGCTTTTTCAATAGTAATTGAACTGAGGTTAATATAGTTCTCTAAAAAATATTTACTCAAACTAGTAGTTCTTTTTTAGTTAGAATAATGGTCAAGAGTACATACTCAGAAATCAAATAAAGCTATAAATTTTTCGTTAGAAAAAGTCTAACCCTAATTTATGAATTTCAAACAAATTCTATTTTTTCTGTTTTCTTTTAGCTTAACAGCAGCTTATGCTCAAGACCGAAAGTTCAATTTTGGAGTAAGTTTATTTCCTAATTTATCCTTTGGGATTATTAGTAATGATGGAAGTGTGCCAGGTGGTTTGGAGGAAGAAATCAAGTCTTTTGAGATTTCTCAAATATGCTATAGCGCTGGTTTTTTTACAGTATATAAATTGGGCAAAAAGTCTGCGCTAGGTTTCGGTTTAGGAATGCAGAAAAACGGCGAGAGTACTGGAAAAAGAGACTTGTATCTTAATTTCGATCCACAAACTGGAGAACCTATTTATGATCCAGCAGTTCCAAGGCAAGTAAAAACGGATTATAATCGCTACAACGTAGAAATACCTTTGTATTACAAATTTAATTTTGGAAAAAGAAGTTATTTCGTTCTTGGTTCAAGTGTGTTTTTTAATATTGCTAATACAACGAAAAGTGTGCTTTACTTTGAATCGAACAAGGAAAGAAACACATCAAAAGATGAGTCAACGGATTATCGTTTTGTAAATTTTAGTGGCAATATTGGTTATGGATTTGACTTTTTGAGAAAAGAAAATTTTAATCTTTTCTTCCAGCCTTATGCACAGTATGGCATTTTAGGTGTCTCAGAATCAGCACCTTTAAATCGTAATTTTCTTTCAATTGGCTTTGTAACTGGCATAAAGTTTTGATTAAGCATTAAGCATTCAACCTTAACTATTCCTACTTCCTTTTACAGCTCAAATAAATTCAAAGGATTCTGTGAATGCGCTAAGGGTTCATTTAAGTGATTTGGAAAAGTAAATGTTACTTTGTCCAAACAGTTTCCTCAAAATGGGCACTTGAGAAATTCTCACCATTAATTGTTTGATTTCCAATCAATCCTCCAAGATAACCAATTGATTCACATTCTTGATTTAAAACTTCAGAAGCCATATCTGCTTGTGCGCAAACTCCAGGGTCAAACACATAAACCGTTTCTCCTTGAAAAGTATATTTATCAACCTTGGCTTCGGCACATTCAAAACTACTATCAAAAGCTGTTATTTTATTCCAAATACAAGTGGGTGTTTCACGTTCATCCTTTTCACATGAGGAGAGAACTATTAATCCGATAGTAATTAAACCAAAAATGTATTGTTTCATAGCAGCTGTTTTTTAGTATAACGTCTTTTTGTTAGAATTGGTGGTGTTAATGATTTTTTTTAGTCTATTCTTAACGTTATTCATTGAGATTTAATTCCGCTGCGGCGGATGATTTTTTCTTCAAACTTCTGTTAGATTTTAGATTCAATAGTTTTTAACTTTTTTAGCAACTTTAATTACTATTAAACGTTTAACTTCGTAATAGAATATGAATAGAATCTCAGACTTATTATTTCCAATTTCAAAAAGTACAAAGATTCTGTTATTGTTTTTGCTTTTTATAGGCAATTCTTTATTAGCTCAAGTTGTTTCACCTTTTAATATTCGCTATCAAACCAATCAAAAAGGTGGAATTGTAATTCTTTCAAATGTTTCATTAACCTGTAATAGTAGTAGTTCAAACTGCGGAACCTTTCAACAACAAGCTCCACCAGGTGGAAATCACAATCAAGACGGCGGAATTGTTATGGATTTTATCGATATCGATGGTGTTTCTAGCACTTATAATTCATCGAGCGATAGTTTAAATTTAGCAAATTGTAGTGAAATTTTATGGGCAGGATT
>JBILQY010000146.1:0-6377 GCA_044372955.1 Crocinitomicaceae bacterium
GTTTTAATTTAACTAATTGTAAAACATTCATTTGTTTTTTCAATAAGATGTATCAACTTTTAAGTTTAATATTTTTGTTTTTATATTCCATTTCATTTGGACAATTCGCAGTTGTTTTAGATCAAGGTGGATTTGTAAATGTTCGAAAAAATGCCACAATCGATGGTTTTATTGTTGATAAACTACAAAATAATCATCTTGTTTTTTGCTTTGAAAATATCGGAAATTGGACAAATATCGACTACCAAAAATCATTAAATATTCAAAATGGTTATATCTACAAGGACAGGTATAAGCTGATTTCAGATTATCCTAAATTTAAAGTCATTAACAAAACTGTTAATTCTATAACCTTGGTTAAAGATAGTATTGAGGTAACACTAACTCAAGGTAAATTTGATAGAAGCAAGCACCAAATTTCTTATTTCAAAAAGTATCCAGCTTTTATCGAATTGATTGATAATCAAAAATTTTGGGGAACAGATGGTTATTTGCCTTCTACACAGTATAAAAAAACAACTTTAAAGATTGGATCAAAAACAATGGACTTACCAGAAATTGCTTTGAAGGGTCTTTATAATCCAAATCTTTTTTATACTGAGATTAATTTTGATGAAAAAACAAATACCATTTTTATTCACTCCATCAACAGTGATGGTGCAGGTAGCTATTGTGTTATCTGGAAAATTGTTGATGGCGTTTACACAGAAAGATTTGTAACTCACGGGTTTTAAATTAATATTTTGATTGAATTTAACCTTAAAGAGTCTGCTTACCACTGAGTTCTTAAGTAGGTTTTTTTAAAACTCAAACTTAAAATTAAAAACAGGCATTATTCCAAACATTAAAGCACTTCTCACTTCTTTCGTGTAAGGATCGAAGAAATAGCGATTGATGTTCAAACGGTTGGTAACATTTTGAATTTCAACGGCAATACTAAAAGCCCATTTCTCATAATTGAAACGAATATTCGCTGAAATGTCAGTTCTAAAATATCCAGGAACGTGTTCACTGAAAGCTCTGTCATTGTAGAGAATTTCATAACCTGCATTTATGGAAGCTTGCTCGTTAATTGGTGTGTAGCGATTTCCACCGCGCCAAGTAATTCGTGTATTGGCACCAATGCTATTCTTTTTATTTCTCCCAAACTTAAATTCATAACCACCAAGCGCATTTAGCATATAGTTTCCATTGAAACGCGTGCTGCGCCAAATACCATCTCCCATCGTGTATTCCGATTGAAACAAGGAGCCTGTAAAAAGGAAAAAGTAGTTTTTAGAAAAGAATTTTTCAACGGTAACTTCTAACCCATAATTTCTACCAAATCCTTTATTGGCAAAAACGGTACGAGCTAATCCGGCATTAAAGTTTAAAATACTTTCGGTTCCTCCGGCTGTTGTGTCCACTGGAACATTGAATAAATATTGGTAATAAATCTCTGCTTTTAGACGCGTATTTTCACTAAAACTCCAATCATAATCAGCAACCGAATGAAAAGATTTGGTAAGTCCTAGGTTGAAATTAGGTTGTGTGTAATTCAAGCTATCACTGTAATTGCGAGCGAGGTAAACTGAAATTGGTTCAATACGACTGTGTAAACCAGCTCCTAAACTTAAACTTTGTTTAGGTTGAAATCGCCATTGGAATCCCACTCGAGGTTCGATTGTTGTCTGTTTATTCAACAAGAAATAACTGCTGTGAAATCCAGAATTGAGATCAATTTTTTCTGTGATTTTAAATTTCCATTGCGCATAAGCTTGAACAAGACCAGTATTTCCGTTTTCATCAATAAATGTTCCTTGTTCGCCTGTAGCAAGTTCTAAACCTTTGGAAAGAATTTTATAAAAATACTGACTGTAAATTCCACCTACTCGCAAAATATTTCGCGCATTGAATTTGTGATTTAGAAAAGTATTTACGCGCGCTGTTTTGTAGGTAAATTGCTCTTGATAAGCTGTTTGTAAAGCATAATCGTTGTTTAACGAATCCAATCGATAACGCAAGTCATCTCCAGAAAGAGCAGCAACTGTTTTAAGATACGATTTTTGATTTTTGAATAAAAAAGTGTGAGTTATTCCAGTTGCCCCAAGTAACTGATAATTATTGTCTTGATAGCGATCTGAACGTCTTTCCCAAGTGGTTGAATCCTTCACCGCTAATTCTCCTGCCGTTGATTTTCCTCCTAAACCGAAAAGTGTGAAATTCCCCACTTTTTTCGTCGGTAAGTAAAAATTATAACTCAAATCTTGAAATTGAGGTACAAGTGCATTCTCCACAATTGGAAGTCCAATAGCATTAAGCATAATCAAGGTGGAATAACGATAATTAATGAGGTAGGAACCAGCATATTTTTTACTGAACGGACCTTCCAATGAACTTTGCATTCCCAATATTCCAACCTGAAATGAATATTCTCGTTTTTGGTAATTTCCTTTTCTGAATTTTATATCAAAAACTCCTGAAAGTGCATTGCCATACTCAGCTGGAAATGCGCCCGTGTAAAAATCAGATGAACCTAAAATTTGGCTACTTAAAATACTAATTCCACCACCAGAACCACCTTCTCCATTGCTAAAGTGATTGGGACTTGGGATTTCAATTCCTTCCACACGCCACAACATACCTCTGGCAGAATTTCCACGGACAATGATTTCATTACTCGCATCATTACTTGTGTTTACACCGGCAAAAGAAACTGCCATTCGCGCTGGATCATTAAAACTTGCAGCATATCTTTGTGTTTCTTCCACGTTGAATGAACGAACACTTACAGTTGCCATTTCATTTTGAGGTTTGTTTTTCGAATTGGCTTTAACCGTTACTGTTTCAAGATTCTTCACACTTTCACTCATTTCTATGTTGAGAATCAATTCTTTCCCACTTGCAACTTGTACTTGTTGTAAACGCACATCTTCATAACCGATGTATGAAATTTTAAAATCGTATCTTCCAATGGGAACTTTTTCGAGTGAAAAATAACCTTCGGTATCGCTTGTAGTTCCTAAGGTCGGAGAAGTATTTAAAATAAAAATCTTAGCTCCAAAAATCGGTGCTTTTGTATCTTGATCAATAACACGACCTTTAACAGTTTGGGTGTAGTTTTGTGCAGAAACAGGACCGAAAAAAAATAGCAATAAACCAAAAGTAAATATTAAAGAAAGGACTCTTTGTTTTCTGTCGATTGTAAATTGCATTTAAGAGTAGTTTGATTGTTTCTCAAAAATAGCAACTTAAGTTTGAATTGGTAAATTAATTGATTTTTAACTTTCATTCTAATAGGGTGAATAAATAGCCTAACTCAAGATTAGAATATTAACCAAGAACAAACGATAGCGAAATATAATCGGCCTTGAATTTCATGGTTTTAGCTTCTGAACTGAAACTGGTAAATTTTAAGGATTTCTGTAAGAACATCCGCCAAAATCCAGTTTCAGAAAGGAGTTAAAATTGTTCGCAACGAGTTGTAAATAATTATTGAACAAATATTTGCGAACAAATAGAAATTCAGAGCCTTGACTTTTTTGTTTCTTTTTTTGTCAAGAAAAAAAGAAAGGTGAAAAAATCTAATATGTTGAAATTAGTAGTTTAACAAGGTATATTTTTTGAACAAGAGTAATTAATTAAAACACTACTAATAATCCCATTTATCCGTAAATGAATTGTAAAAATTTACTCCAAATTTTAGATTTAACGAGGCTTTTGTTAAACTATTCGCTTGACTTACAGCATACACTCCCAATTTGAAAATCGACTTACGAATTCTAATTTTTCTCTCAATTCCAGCATAAAGTTCTATTTGAGCAAAGTTAGCATCTGGAATAAATAACATACTTCCTCCAACAGTTTCTTCTAATTTTAAGCGGTTGATTAGCCAAACTTTATTCAAGAAAAAACCGTTAAAATGGTGGATGTAATTGAGTTGAAAATAGGAGTTGGAAGTATTTAAAGCTGTATCCAGTAATTGTAAGGTATTGATTGGATTGGAAAAAAAGTAGCGATCAGATGGTCTGAAAAAAGTATGTTCGATAATTCGAAGGTCTTGTTTGCGGAGAAATGTTCCTGCTCTGAATTTGATTTCTGAGTTACCAAAAGAGTTGAATTTCAGCTCGTCGCGGACTTGTAATTCCAGAAAGTCGAAGTTGGCTTGCGCACCAAAAACAGATGGAATCCCTTTTCTGTAAACGAGATTGAGTACTGGCCAAGGCGAACCTAGCACCACTTTACGGTTTCTACGAATGTAAAATTTTTGGCGAAAATGGTATTCTAATTCAATGGTTCCTAGTAAAATACGATAAGGGTCAAATGTTTGTGCTTGTTGAAAATCTCCAAAAAACGAAATCCAACTTGGGTATTTCAAACTGTCAAGAGATTGTCGATCGGAAAACAAAACCTTAGATTTTAAATACAACCCATTAGTAATTTCTTGCGAATAAGTGATTTCGAATTTCTTATTTCGCACGCGATTCGACGGCGCAAAAGTTCCTTGAATGTTCTGATTGCTTGTCACAAAATCATACACATCGCCTATTTCAAATCCGACTTTAGCGAAATTCATTGGATTATACATATACGTGCCACCAAAACCACCTTTTACATCTTTGTTTAAAAATCCATAATCAATATCTGGTCGAACAGTGAAATAGGTTCCATCTTTAAATTCTTTTCTAAAGTCAAATTGCAAGCGATGGCGATAGCCGCCAACTCCAAAGGGAATCACTTGTGAAATCAACGGATTGAAGGTGAAACTATATTTCTTGAAGGAATTTACGTGGCCAATACCATTGAAAACTACACCAAGAAAAGTAATTCTGTTTCTCGTGCTGTCTGATTTGCGCAAGTATTCATCACTCTCGTGGTAGGTAATTATACTATCTTGTTCACGGATAAATTTTTGTTCGATGTCACTCAACGCAAAAGGTCTGTTTTCTTTCCAATAACTGGAATCGCGATCGAAAGCATCTTTAGTGAAGGTGCTACTTTCTAACCAAAATTTAGCTGGTTTTTCAATAGGTTGAAAGTTGTAATCTTTGTGGCGAACGCGCGCTAAACCATAAATTAACGTTTTTCCTTCTTTTATGGTATAGAGAAAATCTTTTCTCGTCGGCACAATTCGTTGATTGATTTCTGAATAATCCGATGAGATGTGCATATCTTTAAAATAAAGCAAAACGCCGGGATTGATTGCCAAATCATACGAAAGTAATTGCCAAGTGGAATCTTGAACAAATAAAGTACCTTCAAATAAAGCTTCTTGAATAAATTTGGGTTTCACTCTAATTTCATAAATAAGTTTGCCTGTACTATCAACGATACTTTGTTCCAAATAGTAAGAATAGTAAAGCATTCCATTGAAAGCTAAAGGAGAAATCAATGGATTCTGAGAAAGTCCGGGAGCGTCAATCGTGTTGTCAAGAATGGAAAAGTGGGCATCTTTGATTCCGTTGATGAATAAATATGGGTTTTTTGAGTCTGTTTCTCCAACGGAAGCTAAATTTCCTTCTCCTTCAATTGTTACTTCAAAACTAGCACCACTCATTTCTCGATTGATGTCAGTAAAATCGTTGTAAGCATAAAACTCATCTTTAAAGCGATTTTGTCCACCAACAAAAGATTTTGAGCGCCATTCTAGTATATTTAATTTCTCTTTTCCGATGATTGAATCTTTCTGAATACTGTCAAGTTTCCCTTTTTCGAGCGAAGAATAACAATACGTATCGCAGGTATAATTGGCAATTAAATCTTGGTAATAAGAACGTTTATCAATCACTTCTTTCATTATTTCTTTTCCGCGTTCACGTTTGGTTTGGTAAGCGACAGTAACTTCTTCTAATTCTTTAATGTCATCTTGCAGAACCACCGAGTAGTTAATTGTTTGTGTTAGTTGAATTGTGTCCCTTTTTGTTTTATAACCCGAAGCACTAAAATCTAAAACATGAACACCATTTTTGAGTTCTAATTGGAAAACACCGATTGCATTTGCAACAACTCCATACGAAGTATTCACAACGCGAACTTTAGCAAAAGAAATTTCTTGTCCTTTGGAATCTTTAACTGTTCCTTTTATAACTTGCGCTGACACAATATATGGAATCATCAGTAGGCAAAAGAATCCCAAAAATTTAATAAGTAGATTTAGTTTCATTCAATTTTTTAGTGACTAGACTGATAATCAAATGTAAAGTTACAGCCAAAATAGAAAATAAATTAGCAAATAGATAAGTGGAATTTTTTAAGGATGAGGTGGTTCTTTTGTTTACGGATATTGTATGAGTAAACAATGTTAGAGTAAGAATAAATTTAGTGACGAAGCGAAATTAGTGTAATGATTAATAGCGAAATATAATTGGCCTTGAATTTCTGGGTTTTAGCTTCTGAAC
>JBILQY010000149.1:0-6232 GCA_044372955.1 Crocinitomicaceae bacterium
TTCTCTCATTCACTCGTAATATCATTCTCTCTTTAAAACATTCCCTCAAAAAAAAAAAAAAAAAAATGAAAAAAATATTCCTATTCAGTCTACTAGTTGCAGCGCTATCTTCATGTGGCGAAGAGCAAAACATCAAAGTAGGACAAAAAACCACAATGGAGTTGAATCCAGTTTACAATGCTGGTAAAGTAATCAAAGGCGAAGTAATTAACGCAAAATTTAAAATTAAAAACACCGGAGATTATCCATTGGTATTTGGTGAAGTGCGTCCTTCTTGTTCTTGTACGGTTGCAGACAAACCAACAGAACCTATTCAACCTGGAGAAACAGGAGAGATCATTGCGCAGGTTAAAACTGATAATTTAACAACAAGTAGAGTACACAAATCAGTAACGATTATGACCAATACAGAACCAAATGTTACTGTTTTGGAAATTAAAGCAACAATTAAATAACAACAAATAAAAAACCAAAATTATGGGCGGACAAGGTATGCAAAGTCTAGTAATGTTAGGATTAATGGTCCTAGTATTCTATTTCTTTATGATTAGACCTCAAATGAAAAAACAAAAAGAATTGAAAAAATTCAGAGAAAATCTAAAAGTTGGAGATAAAATTGTAACAATTGGTGGAATTCATGGAAAAATCATGGAAGTTGCTGATACAACAGTTTTAATTCAGACAGAAGGGGCAAAATTTAGATTAGAAAAATCTGCAATTGCTCAAAGCACTGAAGATCAAATCGGCGTTAAATAACTCGATTTCATTTAATTATTTAAAAAGCGTTTGATTTACTTCAAGCGCTTTTTTTGTTTCGTTAAAACTAAATAGAAAAATACTAATTCTAGAAATGGATGATACAGATTAAAAAATCGTTCTAAAAGTCAAATTAATTCTTGGTTCTGTTACTTTTTTTGTTTTAGCAATTTGATGTTTCCAAAAGTGCTGCATTTCACCTTTCATTAATAGTAAGCTTCCGTGGTTTAGTTCAAAACTTAACTTTTGATTACTGAGGTTGTGACGCAAATCAAAGCGTCTAGAAGCACCTAGACTAAGAGAGGCAATACTTGGGTTTTTTCCTAATTCAGGTTCGTTGTCTGCGTGCCAACCGTTTGAATCTTGTCCATCTCGGTATAAATTCACTAAAACACAATTGAAAGTTTCACCAGAAATTTCTTCAATTTTTCTTTGAATATCCAATAATTCAGACGTGAAAGGATGCGAAATTAAGGTTTTACCTGAGTAGGAATAACGTTGATTGCCAGTTGCAAAAAAAGCTTCTAATCGAGGGATAGGGTAGGTTTTACCAAAAATGGTGATATTTCCTTGATGAAATGGTAGCGTATTCTGAAAAAGTTTAAAATAAGTATTTGCCTCAATGGCTGTTAACCAATCTTTTTCAAAGGCAATTTCACCGTTTTCAATCTGTTCAAATTTCATAAATAACCACGGATGGAATAAACAGTATAACCAACAACTTCTTTTAAATAGACTTCCCACATCACAAATGAATGAACAGATGGAATGATTTCATCGAAAGTAAATTCGCTATTTTTGATTGAATAATGGTCAGTAGTAAAAATATCGAATTTTAAGTTTTGCTTTTCAAAACAAGCTTGTGCTCTTGGCATGTGCAGAGCGCTTGTAATCAATAAAAATTTCTTTTTGTACTTGTATTGTCGCATCATGTCACCGGTGAATTGTGCATTTTCATAGGTGTTTTTTGATTTATTTTCAACAATTATATCTTCAGCAGGGATTCCCCATTTCACTAAAACTTCTTTTAATTGGTCGGCTTCGTGTAAACCTTTACGAATCACATAACCACTATCGCCGCTGATTAAAATTTTCTTGATTTTGCCTTTTTTGTAAAGTGAAATTGTTTGCCAAATACGATCAATTCCTCGACGTGCACTCAATACATCTAAATCCTTGTTGTATTCAGCCATACCAGAAAGAACTACACCTAATTCGTAATTCTTAACTTTTTCAATGCGTGTACCTCGAACTTCCCATCTGGCAACTAGGAATTTAATTGGAAAACCAAGTGAAAAAAAGATGAGGATGAAAATGCTTAATCGTTTACAGCGAACTTTCCATTTTTCGTTTTTGAGAAAAACAAAGGCGAAAAAAGAAATCAAAAACCACAAAAAGGGTGAGAATAAAAAAGCGAGTAGTTTGGATAGGATAAAAAACATATTCAAATATATTGATTCTATTGAAGTTGAGTTCACTATTTTTGCGCCATAGTATTAAAAAAAGAAATGTTTATGAAGATGTTGGAATCAGTTTTTGGAATTAATTACGCAGATGTAAACCAGTTTTTATTAAAAATCGGCACACAAATTCTAATTGCGATAGTGATTTTTGTCGTTGGTTTTTGGCTAACAGGCTTGATTACAAAAGGGGTTAAGCGTATTATGGTAAAAAGCGAAACGGATCCTGGTTTAACTTCTTTTTTAACAAGTTTTATTTCGTTAGCGTCCAAGATTTTAGTGATTATTACAGCATTCACTCAGCTTGGTATTCAAATGACATCGTTTATTACAATTCTTGGTGCTGCAGGTTTAGCAATTGGTATGGCTTTTTCAGGAACGCTTTCCAATTTTGCAGGTGGAGTAATGATTTTAGTGTTGAAACCTTTCAAAGTTGGCGATCAAATTATTGCACAATCCGCGCAGGGAACAGTAACCGAAGTTCAAATTTTCAATACTTATCTATTGACTTCCGATAATAAAGTTGTGATTTTACCAAATGGCCCAGTTGCAAACGGATTGATAACAAATTTTACAAAAGCAGACAAAAGACGTGTTGAATGGACTTTTATCTTAGAGCACGGCACAGATATTCAACCGGTAAATCAATTGCTTGAAAGTGTTGTTTCCAAAGACAAACGCATTTTAAAAGAACCTAAAACGTTTGTTGGAATTGCACAATTGGCTGAAAATGGTGTTCATTTAACCATGCGTGTTTGGGTTAAAACTCCTGATTATAACGCTGTTTTGTTCGATATTAATCAACAAGTTTACGATGTTTTCAAGGCGAATCATGTTGAATTAAAGAAAAGCTAATATGCAGGAAAACAAGTTGATAAGTCGCTATGTTGAATTGAATCATTTTGGTCGTTTGATTGGAATGGAATTTCAAATTACGGAACCAGGAAAGGTGATTTATACTTTGCAAACAAATTCGGATCATTTGGCAACGCCTTTAGCTGTGCATGGTGGGTGCACGGCAGCATTACTAGATGCTACAATGGGAGTTGGTGCCTTATCGTTAGTTTGTGAAAAAAATAAAGTGGTTGCAACACTGGAAATGAAAGTAAGCTTTTTAAAGGCTGTTTTGGAAAACGAAAAACTACAAGCTGAATCAATTGTCGTAAAACAAGGGCGTGATTTAATATTTATGGAAGCGGTAGTTTACAACTTGAAAAAGCAATTAGTTGCAAAATCATCGGGTACGTTTACGGTGTTGGAAGCTGAAAAGTCAGGTTATCAATTAAAGCTTTAATTAAATTTTATGAGTTTTAATTATTGATTTTCAATATTTTAATTTAAAAAATTTTCAACTTATCTTGGAATCTTTATTTAGTAAAGTTTGGTGACTAACCTTTCAATTAGCTCCTAAATTTCTCTTCAAAATACTTTTTTTGCTTACGTTTTAAAGTTGTTAAATCTTGCGGTATTTCACGTTTCCATCGCTTATGCGACCACAACCATTGAGCTGGGTTTTTGTTGATTTCTTCTTCCAACATTTTTGTGTGTCGTTCTGTTATGTATCCCCATTCGAGGTTTTTAGCTTCTTTAGTTACAAGTTTTAGTTCAAGTTCGTAATAACCACGTCTTACTTTATGAACTACAAAAAATACAACTGCAAAATTATAGTCATTTGCCATGTGTTCTGTTCCAAATAGTACAGCTGTTTCTTGGTTCAAGAAATTCATCCAATAACTCTTAGAAGTATTTGCAGGAGATTGGTCACCTAAAGTTAAAACCGCAAAAGGTTTCTTTTTGTAGGTTCTAAATTTTATTTGATAGTTGGTAGAGTTAATTACTTGCATTCCAAAACGTTCGCGACGTTGGTTTACTTTTTTATCCCAAAATTTATTCGTCATTGGCATTCCAATTCCAAAAGCTTGGTGCTTGAACAGTAGGTTTTGAGCACTAATCAGCCATTCCCAATTGTTGAAATGTCCTGAAACAAGAATTACATTTCGCTTTTCGTCGAACAATTCTTGCATCAATTCTGGATTTCGGACAACCATGCGCTTTTTTAATTGTTGCTTGGAAATAGTAAGATTTTTAACCCCTTCAATTAAAATATCAGCAAAATGCCGATAGAAATCTTTCACCAATTGCTGGTGCTCTGCATGACTTTTGCTTGGAAAAGAACGTTGAATATTTCCTAAAATCACCGCTTTACGATAAGGGAAAACGCGAGTGAAAATGAAATACAATAAGTCACTTACTTTATACAAAATCCCTAAAGGCAAAAAGGAAATTGGCAAAACAATAAGGTAGTATAAAAGTGCGCTCATAGTATGAATTCAACGAATGTAAAGGAAATAATAATGTTTGTATTAAAATTGATTCGAATTATTTTTTTTAATAATAACTAGGAATATGAAATCAATTAACAGAGCTTTAACAAATGTTCGATCATTTTGTAGTAAGTTGGGTTAAAATCTTTTGTCAGAAACGTTTTACGATTAACAACACATTTTTACTTCAAATTCCATTGTAAAAAAACAAGTCATAGTTTATAAATGTAATTGGACAATAGAACAAGTTTGATGCTGAAAGTTTATCTAATTTCAAACTTGTTTAAAAACAAAATCAACTACTTTTACAAAAATCAAAAATCCTTTTTATGAAAAATATGCTCAGTTTACTTGTCATTTTTAGTTCGATACTTGCTTTTGGTCAAACATCTGAAGAATATTTGGAGAAAGGAATTGAAAAACACAATAAGCAAGATTACAAAGGCGCAATTAAAGAATACAGTAAAGCATTAAAGGAAAATCAATCAAATAGAGATGCGTATTTTAATCGGGGAATTTGTGAGCTTGCAATCAGTGACTTCAGTTCTGCAATGGAAGATTTATCAAAAACGATTGAATTAGATCCTGAATTTGTAAAAGCCTATTACAGCAGAGCTACTGTTTTTGCGAGTCAAGAAAAATACGTTGAAGCGTTGCCAGACCTTGATAAAACAATCGAATTAGATGCTGATTTTCCAAATGCGTTGGCTTTGCGTGGACAAATTCGCGCACAGACAGGTGATAAAAAAGGGGCATGTGAAGATTTCAGTTTAGCAAAGAAAAATGGAGACAAAAATGCACAGACCTACTTAACTAAGTTTTGTGGAAATGAACAGCAAAAAGGCGAATCCTTTATGTTAGATTGGCCAGAAAGTGAAAATTGGAAACTCGGAAGTAGCCAAGAGAATGAAAAAATGGCAATGATGGAGTTGATTCATTCAGATGAAACATTAGAAAATTGGACTGAATTTGGAAGTATGATGTCAATTAAAGGTGTCCAAAACCTACCAATGGATAAAGCAATGAATTTGATGTATGACCAAGCTAAAACAAGAGCACCAAAGGCAAAGTTAACTTTCATAGAAAAAGACGAAACAGCAGAATTTCCTTGGATTCTTTTTACAATCGAGTCGCCAAGTTTTAAAAATGACAAAACTCCTGAATCGCAATTATGGTATATCGTTCAAGGAAAAACTTCACTTTACACCAATTTTAGAGCAGTTAAAGAAGCAACAATTCCAGAAGATTTAAAAACGAAATGGATTGAATTTTTCAAAACAGGAAAAGTGGTTTATCTTTAAGGAAATGATTTAAGTAAAGCTTTAAATCCACATTTTCTAATCCGTTTCGTTGATTGATTGTTTACTGGAAACACTTTTTCTATATTCTTATAAAGCGATTCAATAACTTTAGTAAAATACTAGAATATACTGGTTTTTTGTCAACGAAAATCTTCTAAAATGCGTTCCCTTGCTGTAAACATGCGCTCGAAGAACACTTTGTTTTTATCGAAGTAAGCATCAGTATAAAAACGTACAAATTCACCTTGGCCGTGAATCGTAAAACCTTCTGATTGAAAAACAGATAATTGGTAATAGGGTAGGACCCATGAAAAACGGTGATTCCTTTGTGAAATATGAATAATTATTCCATCTGGTCGCAATTCTACATTTCCAAAAAGCGAATTTGAAT
>JBILQY010000150.1:0-6229 GCA_044372955.1 Crocinitomicaceae bacterium
AATGGTACCCGTTTTTAAAACTATTACACACTTACCTCCTTATTTAGGGATGATGATGTCATTGAGTGTTATAGCAATAACGGCAGAAATGCTTGCTAATAGATCGATTCGTTTTTCTCACAATGAAAGAGAACATTTAGGAGGAGAAACACACCACGGCCCTACCTTGAAAGCTTTGAGTAAAATTGAAATGCCTTCTATATTGTTTTTCTTAGGTATCTTAATGACTGTCGCTTCAATGGAATCGTTGGGTATGATTTTCAATTTTGGTCAAACTGTAAGTGCTAAAATTGATGAAAGTGTCTTCATTACTTTATTAGGTGTAGCTTCAGCAATTATCGACAACGTTCCTTTAGTTGCAGCAAGTATTGGTATGTTCACGCAAGAAACAGACGCAACAATTTGGCATTTTATCGCATACGCAGCTGGTACAGGAGGCTCAATGTTAATCATTGGATCCGCAGCAGGAGTTGTAGCAATGGGAATGGAAAAAATATCTTTCTTTTGGTATTTAACAAGAATTTCAGCATTAGCTGCTATTGGATACTTTGCAGGTATCGGTGTTTTTTTATTAGTATCGTAACAAATAACAATTTTAAAGTTTAAACAATATGAGTTCATTTTTCTTTCTTCAAGCCAATCCAGGAATTAATACAGGTGCTGCGGAACCTGCAACAGGAGTTAAGGACGTTCCAATTTGGGATATCATCGACCAATCAAATCAAGGAATTGGGTGGATTATCAATTTGATATTGCTAATAATGTTTGGTTATACCATTTTTGTATTTGTTGAACGATTTTTAGCGCTTAGAAAAGCAACAAAAGAGGAGCAAGGATTTTTAAACAATGTTAAAAGCCAAATTAGCAGTGGAAATCTACAAGGCGCAAAAGATATTTGTAATTCATCTGATAGCCCTATTGCGAAAATGCTTGGAAAAGGTATTTCTAGAATTGGTTCTGCTAAAAACGAAAGTATCGCTGCAACGATTGAAAATACAGGGAAATTTGAGATCTTACGTTTGGAACAACGTTTGAATTTCTTAGCAACTGCCGCTGGTGCTGCACCGATGATTGGATTCTTAGGAACAACAATCGGTATGGTTGTCGTTTTCATTGACTTGCAAAATGCTTCGACTTTGGAGTTAAAAACGATTGCTCCGGGTATCATGACAGCGATGGTAACTACAGTTGCTGGTTTGATTGTTGGTATTATTGCCTTTATGGGTTATAACTTCCTTGTTGGACAAATTGGTAAAGTAGTGTACCAAATGGAAAACGCAGCGTTAGAATTTATGGATTTATTAAACCAACCAAATAAATAAGAAATGGATCTTCGTCCCAGAAATAATGTAAAGGTAGAAGGTGGAATGGCTTCGATGACCGACCTTGTATTCTTGTTGCTGATTTTCTTTATTATTATGAGTTTAATGGCGAATAATCAAACGCCAATCGACTTACCAAAACCGGATGCAGATTTAAAACCTGTAAAAGACCCAGTTGAGGCAATGGTAATCATTACAGAAGATAATCGCTATGTGGTAATGCCTGGTGGAGATTTGGCAAACCCAATGGATTTTGATGAAATTAAAGAAATCACTGCGGCAGCCGTTGAGAAATCAGGTAAAATGAAATTAAAAGTTGCAGGACACCACAAAGCTAGTTACGAGGCAGTCTTTAATGTATTAGCACTCTCTCAAGCAAATGGTTGGGATCCAGTATTAGCTTATGATAAATAAATTATGGCAGAGAAACTAAACTTATTTAATGCACGTGTCGCTGATCCAAGAGATATAAAAATCGGATGGATTAGTGCGATAGTTACTGTGATTTTAGTTTTAATTATTTTCTTCCTTGTTACGTATCAAATTGCAGACCCAGCCCCTCAAGATGTTTTGGTGAATACAGAAACTACTTTGGAAGAATTAGAATTAAAAGAACTAAAAGTGGAAACTGGTGGTGCTGGCGGTGGAACTCCAACGAACGACCCAATCGACCAACCAAAAGAACAAGTTCAGCAAGTTTTAACAAGTAAAAATGGTAAAACAACTGTAAAAACAGGAAGTTCTAACAAAACCAACGGAAACAATCCAAATAATCAAGCCTCTACTTCTGTACAAGGAAATAACCCTTTTGGTTCAGGTGGTTCTGGAAATGGGAATGGCCCTGGAAATGGCCCTTTTGGTGGCCCAGGAGATGGAGAATTCGGAGATGGCCCATCAGGAGCTGGCGATGGTAAAGCGAGAACACGTCTAAATGATGCTACCCTTCCTTCTTATGATACCGATTTTGATTCTAAAATACATTTAAAATTAAGTATCAACTCAAACGGAGATGTTTTTGCAGCAACTTGTATCAAATCAAAATCCACTTGTACTGATCAACGCATTATCAATCAGGTAATTGCTGAAGTAATGCGCCAGGTAAAATTTAAAAAAGATCCAGGTTCTGGAACAGCCTACGCATTTTACACTGTTCAAATTGATGCTAAATAAGTACCAAGAAAGCATCAACTGGCTTTTTGAACAATTTCCTTCTTATCAATTTAAAGGAGCTTCAGCATATAAACCAGGGCTTGAAAACACTAGGTCTTTGTTACAAGCTTTTGATAATCCCCAAGAAAAGCTAAAATTCATTCATGTTGCTGGAACAAATGGAAAAGGTTCGACCTGTTCATTTTTGACAAGTTTATTGATTGAAAAAGGAGAAAAAGTAGGATTATTTACTTCACCCCATATCTATGATTTTCGCGAACGAATTCGTATAAATGGGACTGAAATAGACCAAGCATTTGTATTTGATTTCTGTGAGACAATTAAACAAATAGAACTCAACTTTTCACCCTCCTTTTTTGAAATTACATTAGCAATGGCTTTATGCTATTTTCAGCAAGAAAAATGTAGTATCGTTGTGCTTGAAACAGGTTTGGGTGGACGCTTAGACGCAACGAATGTTGTACAACCATTAATTTCAGTCATTACGAATATTGGCATAGACCACACACAATTTTTAGGAGAAAATTTGGAGGCAATCGCTTTTGAAAAGGCAGGAATAATTAAAAATAATAGACAAATTGTTATTGGTGAAAGACAAATTGAAACAACTAGCGTTTTTGAAAAGAAAGCTCAAGAACAAAATGCTCCAATCATTTTCGCACAAGAATTTCATCTTCCAATTGAGCTGAATTTAGTAGGTTATCAATCAAAAAATTTAAAAACAGCTTTAGTAACGCTTTCGCTCCTCTCCTACTCGATTGATGAAAATTTAGTTGAAAAAGCGCATAAAAACCTCCGTCGAAACAGCGGACTTTATGGTAGAATGGAAATTGTACAAAAGAATCCAACTTTGATATTAGATGTTTCGCACAATAAAGAAGGAATTAAAGCAACTTTGAAATCGTTAAATCTAGCAGAAGACGCAAAACTTACCATTCTATTTGGCGCATCACAAGACAAAGCAATTGAAGATATGATAGCTCTTTTTCCAAAGAATGCCGAAATTCACCTTTGCACATTTAAAAATGAACGAAGTCAAACAATGGAACGATTGCTAGAAATTAAAGAAGGCAATCTTAAAATTGAAGCTGTTCATCTAGATGTAAACAAAGCAATTAAACAACTTCTATCTAAGCTTAATAAAGCGGATACACTTTTGGTTATTGGAAGTTTCTTCTTGATTTCGGATGTGAAAATGCATTTAGACTAAAAGTATAATCAGTTATTTTCCAATGCGTAAATCAAGCAAATAAACAAAACTTGCAATTCCTGCGGCACCTAATTCTAATTCTCTTTTGTTAACGTTCTCAAAAACATCACTTGGAGCATGATGAAAATCGAAATAACGTTGGGAATCAGGAACAAAACCAAATAATGGAATTCCTGCAAAAGCATCTTTCAATGGACCAATATCCACACCACCATATCCTTTTTCAAAAATGTGTAAATCATATTCTTTAAAAAGCGGTGCAAACGTTTTCAAGAAGGTAACTTGAGTTTCCGATCCGTCGCACGTAAAACCTCTTGGGGCAAAACCACCTCTATCACTTTCCAACGCTGCGATGTGTTTTTCACCTTTTTGTTTAACCCAAGTTGCATAACTCTTTCCTCCCATATTTCCATTTTCTTCGTTCATAAAAAACACAACTCTCAAGGTATGTAAAGGTTTATAGTTCATTGTTTTCAAAATGCGTAAAGCTTCCAAGCAATGAATCACGCCAGCACCATCATCGTGGGCTCCTTCGCCTGTATCCCATGAATCTAAATGACCACCAAAAGTGATGATTTCATTCGGAAACCTAGAACCTGTTAATTCACCAATAACATTATAAGACGTTGCATCGGGAAAAACACGACAATCCATTTCTAAAACCAATTCTGTTTTGCCTTTTTTCAATTCATCAGAAAGTAACTGCGCATCTTTTGTAGCCAAAGCCCCTGCTGGAATTCTTGCAATATCTATTTCGTAATGCATTGATCCTGTGTGCGGATGGTCGTCTAAAGGCAAGCCCAACGAACGAATAACAACTGCCTTTGCTCCTAATTTACCTGCTTCTACAGCACCATTTCCACGAATAGCATAACACGCACCATAAGCTTTAAACGTCTGGATTTGAGCTGCATCCATTTCTTGATTTAAAAATACAATCTTCCCTTTCACTTGAATTTCAGAGGCTTTCTTCAACTCATCAATTGTTTTAAATTCAACAACCTCTTCCTGAAGTATGCCATTAGTGCCAATAGAACCACCAAGGGCTAATAAGTGAAGCTTGATTAATTTACCAGATTTCGTGCGAATCCAAGCACTTTCTTTGGTGCCTCGTTCCCAATGTGGTACTTTGATTTCTTGCAAATAAACCTTGTCAAAACCATATTCTTTCATTTTTTTCTCACTCCATTCAACTGCCATTTGGGCTTCTGCAGAACCCGACAATCGCGCACCAATGTCTTTACACAACTGACGTAAATCCTCATGAGCCCGACCTCTAAGCAAAGCTTCATCATAAATTTTACGAATAAAAACAGAATCATTTTGAGCATTAAATTGAAATGAAAACAAAAGAAATAAGCCTAAAAGGAAAGAATAGTTCATACAAGAAGTTTAGAATAAAATTACAATTTGAATTTCAAATGAAAGCGAAAATAGTTTTTTAATACAGAAGAACTTAGTCTTTATATTAAGTCTGAATTACAATAATGGAAAATGTTATAAAAAAAAGTATTTTCTTACCACAACTCATCACTAACAAAAACAGTTCCTTTAAAATGTGCAACTAAACGTTGAGTTTGGTTTACTATTTTTACCTCATAAACTCCCGTTTTTTTCCCTCGGTATACTTCTTTAGCAGTACTTGTGAGTGTGTCACCCAGATTAACTTTAGCAAGATGTGAAATTGACGTTTCCACAGAAACACACTGTTGGCCATGAGAATTTGCAGCAAAAGCCAAAGTAGAATAAGCCAAAGAATAAGAAATTCCACCATGAGCAATTTGAAAACCATTCAGCATCTCTTCTTTTACAAGGCACGACAAAGAGCAAAAACCGAAATCTACAGCAAGAACCTCTACTTCTAGCCATTGACTAAAAGCATCCTTTTGCATCATGAAACTCACAATTTCGGCAGGAGATTTCATTAAGAAAACAATTCATTAAAGCTAAACTGTTCACCCAATCTAACTCCTTTTTCAGTTTGAATTAAATTGCAACATTCGTTGACACTATCATGTTCTAAGAAAAGAACAAAATTTTCTTCGCTAGCTTTTGTTAAAAAATTCTTTTTCTCTTCCATTGTAATCAAAGGCCGCGTATCATAACCCATTACATAAGGCAGAGGAATATGACCAGTACTTGGTAATAAATCAGCCATAAACACAAGCGTTTTTCCTTGATAGTGAATATGAGGAATCATCATACTTTCTGTGTGACCATCTACAAAAAGCACATCCATATTTGGCAATACATTTTTTGTAAAATCACCTGTTCTTTCAATGAATTTTAATTGACCACTTTCTTGAATAGGCAAAATATTCTCTGCTAAAAAAGAGGCTTTTTCTCTTGGATTTGGCTCAGTAGCCCATTTCCAATGGTTTTCAGTGCTCCAATAAGTAGCATTTGGAAAAGCTGGACGATAAGCATCTTTGGCTTCGTTCCAATTGATTGCACCGCCACAATGATCAAAATGTAAATGTGTTAAAAATACATCTGTTATGTCATTTGCATGAAAACCAAGTTTAGC